>JAEEZV010000030.1 GCA_016291995.1 Caryophanales bacterium | reverse complement strand
TCAGCAAGTGTTTCAGTTAAATTATGTGTTACATAATCATCTGCTTTGACAATACTTGGAATAAACATAAATAAAACAAGTAGTCCTAAAAATATTTTTTTCATCATATACCTTCTTTCTTTTTTAATTATATCATATTTCGTTTAATAATTAAAAGTTTTTTAATAAAAAAGCTTCCTTTTGGAAGCTTATATTATTTAAATATTTTGTTAACAACAAATACTACTAAACATGCTCCAACTACTGAAGTAACAATTGGTCCTACCCATTCTCCACCAATTGAGATGTGAAGTAAACCAAATAACCATCCACCAACGAATCCACCGATAAGTCCAAGAATGATGTTTCTTAGTAGTCCTCCTTTAGTTCCCATTAAAACGCTCGTAAGCCATCCAGCAATAGCACCAATTAGTAATGTAACAACAATTTGCATATTTTTTCCTCCTTCTTATACTTTTATTTTATAATAATTATTTTAATAAATCAATGTTTTTTTCTTTTTAGAACTAAACCACCATATGGTTTAACTAAATTACCATGGGTATTATTTAAATTAAACATTTCTTTACTACCAATATATTCTTCAGGATAAGGTATCTTTCTAGAATCGGCAGTTCTATTAATTAAAGTTAATGCTTTTTCAGTATCTGTTTCTCTTTCAAACATCATATATTTATCATTAATATCTAGAACATTTAATTTAGCTTGTTCTAAGAACTTATTCTTGTTTCTAAGTACTCCGATACCTTTAAAATAATTTACTAAATTATAATCCATATTATCCCATGTAAAAGGTCTTCTGGCAGCTAAATCGCCCATTCCTTGCAATCCTATTTCGTCGCCGTAAAAGATAGATAGATTGCCTGGTAACATAGCTAAAGATAAGGTATATGCCTTAAAAATCTTTCTTGCTCGTTTATATTCTTCTTCCGTCAATTTGTAATTCTTTTGCCATTCTTTATCGTTGTTGAGTTCCCATACAGGTTTATCGTGACTTCTGATAAAATCATTTGATCCGAATAAATTAATGGCTCTACTTATATCATGAGTTGATGTAGCATTCATAAGAGAATATAGTGTTGGATCAGGATATTCATATTTTAATTGATTTAGTACATCGATAAGTCGATATACTTCGGCATATTTATAGTATCTAATCAAAGCATCCATAAGATGGTAATCCATGACACTATCCATACATTTACCATTAGATATATATCCTCTACAATTACGCATTGGATTATTCCATATTTCACCCAATATGAAACTATCTTCTTTATTTCTTTTACAAGCAGTTCTAATCCCTGCGATAAATTCATCGCTAAGCTCATTGGCTACATCCAATCTAAGTCCATCTATGCCAAGACTAAACCAAATGTCGATTATGCCACCTTCACCGTATACGTAATTTTGCCATTCTCTTGAATTACAGTCGCATACGGGCATGTTTTTAAAGCCCCACCAATAATCAAAATATGTTTCATCATTATTCTCATATTTTCGATAAAAGGGATAATACTTTGATTGTCTACTTTGATAAGCTCCAAGATTAGGATAATTACCAAATTCATTAAAATATTTACTATCATTACCAGTATGATCAAATACAGCATCCAATATTACTTTCATACCCTTTTGATGCGCAACATCACATAATTTTTTTAAGTCCTCTTTTGAACCGGCATATGGATCTATTTCTTTATAATCACCTGCATCATACCGATGGTTAGATTGGCTTAAAACAATAGGACTTAAATATAAGATACTTACGCCAAATGATTTGATATAATCTAATTTTTCGATTATTCCTTTTAAATTACCGCCATAATAATCTGTACACCAAAGTCCATTTTCATTAGGTCCTATAACAATATCTTCATGCCAATCATTATGTACTATGCGATTTGGCATTGGCGTCATTATCGTATCTTCACTTTTATTAAATCTATCCACAAAAATATGGTACATTATTTTACCTTTAGCCCAATTCGGAACATCAAAGCCAGCACTCAATTTATATGGATGACCATTATCCATAACTGTTTTTGTTTCATTATTTACTCTAAATGAGAAATAATAGTTATATATTGCACTAGTTCTAAGATAAATATCTCTAGAAAAATAAGCATATCCGTCTTCATTTTTAATGTGGGATAATTCATAAAATCTCTCTCCCACAGTAATTCTTGGTTCTGTAATAAAGCCCATTGACATTGGTACTTTTAAAATAACAGAGTACTTATGCCAATCATCGACATCTAGCTCATGATTAATTTCAAATTTTACTTCTTCCATGTCATACTTCCTTTTACCTATCATAGATAAGTATAACAAAAAAACTAGATAAAATCTAGTTATTTTCTTTTTCTCCATTCACTCCAAACAAATGGATCTCCGAAGCCTTTTTCATTTAAAATTCTATCTGCCATATCAATTGAACTGTATGGTACTCTAGGAATTTTATCCAAAGTTGGGAACTTAATGTCATCAGGTTTAGCATATATTACTTTTTTATTTACCACTTTGTCGTTCATACTACTTACATCTGTATAGCCAGCATTTAGATAATCATTGTATTTGTCAGACCAATACTTTCTTGGTAATGATGATATTTGACCATTGCTTGTTTTAATCAAAAATTCCATAGAATAATCCGATTCATCAATCATTATAACTTCACTTTCACCGTCTTTAACAAAGTGAGCATAATGTTCACTAGTAACATTTTGATATCCATCTTTCATAAGTTTTGTAAGTTCTTCTTCAAACTGCGAATTTTCTACAGTATAGTTAGCGCCAACATTAGGGTGAAATGCTATCTTATATGCATCTAAATCTCTAATAATAATCTTTTTATCACCTTTTTGCAAAAATACGTACATATATGTACCTCCCTCTATCATATACTAAATATAATATACAATAAAATATAGGATTTGTCAAAAAGAAAAACTAGATAAGATCTAGTTATTTTCTTTTTCTCTTTCTCTTATTTTTCCAGAAAAATTTTCTAATTCTTCTCTTGTTTTTGGATCATAGTTTTCACTATTAATCATAGCATCTATAATATCTTTAATATCGATATCTTTGATATTTAAATTATATTTTTCAAGCATTTTATCTATTTCATGTATTCTATCCCATATTTCTTTTATTTTTCTGGCTTCTTCATAAGTATTTTCAGGTAGAAAATGAGGTCTATATATTAATTTTAATAGTTTCATTTTCATATTAAATAAATCCTTTAAATTCTTATATTCATCTTCACTAATCTTTTTTAATTCGTATAATCTTTCTATTTTATATACTTGAATGAATTCATCAACATCATAATCTAAGTACTCTTTTGCTCCCTCTACATCTTCAGAAAAATTATAGTATACTTTTTTGAATTTATCAGTCATAGCATAAGCACGGATATATAAAGTAACTAGATCCATAAGTTTATTCTTTGTTTTATCCATTATATCACTTCCTATGACTATATATTATAGCATATAATAATATTATTATAAATAAAAAAATCACTATAAAGTGATTAATTATCAAATGGTAGCGAGAGGGGGATTCGAACCCTCGACCCTGCGGGTATGAACCGCATGCTCTAGCCAACTGAGCTATCTCGCCATAAAATTTAAAGCAATAATAATATATCATACTTTAGATACTTTTTCAAGTATTTTCTAATAAAAAAACTTGTCTTTTAAAGGCAAGTAAAATTATAAATATGGCTTTAATAATTCAATATTATCTTCACCGAAATGTTTTAATTCTTTGGCTAATTTAATAATACTTTTATCAGCTGTTTTTTTATACTTATCTATTTTTTTATCAATATCGATATTACCCATTGTAAATCCTCTTATTAGGATATCGGCTATTTTGGCATCACTATTATCTTTCATAAATTCCATATCCATAGTTATGGATGAAGATATATCTGCCAATATGTTACTTCCTTTGGGAGTTACTTTATTCTTTTTAAGTAATAATTTAGATTTTTTTAAGAAATTTTCATATCCTTTTAATTCTTTTTCGACGACTGTTTTTATTTTATTATCACTATTATTTAATAATTTTAATAATTTAGTTGTTGATTTAACTCCCATATCGGCATTCTTATAAATATACATTAAGAGTTCATTATTTTCGTTCATATTATCACCATTAGTAGTATTTACAAATATTTTATTTTTATACAAAAAAAGAAGTATTAAACTTCTTTATTTATTTTTTCTAAAAATTCTTCTTCTTGCCATATAGGAATACCTAAAGACAAGGCTTTATCATATTTACTACCAGGAGCTTCGCCGACGATAACCGCACTTGTTTTAGACGAAACACTACCAGATACTTTTCCACCCATATTTTCAATCATAGTGGTAGCTTCATCTCTTGTTACATTAGTAAGTGTTCCGGTTAAAACGAATGTTTTGCCTAGGAAATCTTCTGATTCATGATAATTAGTATTTTCATATGTCATATTGACGCCAACATCTTTTAATCTATTTATTAATGATATGTTAGATTCATCCTGGAAATATTCAATAATACTTTTAGCAATGATATCACCAATATCATTAATAAGAGATAATTCTTCATATGTGGCATTAGCTAGACTATCTATATTTTTATAAGTTTTAGCTAGTATTTTAGCCGTTTTTGCTCCGACATGTCTAATACCTAGAGCAAACAATAATCTATCTAGAGGGTTTGTTTTAGATGATTCAATACTAGCAAGTAATTTAATGATACTTTTTTCACCAAAGCCTTCTAAACTCATTAACTCATCTTTATATTTATCTAAGTGATAGAAATCGCTAACATCTTTGATATAGCCCATGTTGTAGAAGTCTTCGATAATATTATCGCCAAAGCCTTCGATATTCATGGCATCTCTACTGGCATAGTGAATTAGATTTTCAATATGTCTGGCTGGACAAGATTTATTAGGACAATAATAGTTAGCATCTTTTTTGATTAATGGTGTTTGACACATTGGACACTCTGTTATCATCTTAAATGGTTTTAAATCGTCACTACGTCTATCTAGTTTTACTTCGACTACTTCAGGAATGACATCGCCGGCTTTTCTTATGACGATAGTGTCTCCGACTCTAATATCTTTATCGATGCAATAATCTTCGTTATGAAGAGTTGCTTTGGATACTAGTGATCCATCAACATGGACTGGATGGAAAATTGCATTTGGAGTTATTTTACCAGTACGTCCAACAGTAAATTTTATTTCTTTTAAGGTTGTTAGTACTTCTTCAGCAGGAAACTTATAAGCTATTCCCCAACGAGGTACTC
>JAEEZV010000029.1 GCA_016291995.1 Caryophanales bacterium | reverse complement strand
TTTACGGAACAAGGTGTAGCTATGTTGGCAACAATTTTAAAATCTAATATTGCTGCCATGGTGAGTATAAGAATAATGGATGCTTTTGTTGCTATGAAACAGTATATATCAACAGATTTAGTAGAACAGAGATTTATTAGAAATCAAGTTATGAAAAATACAGAAGATATTAAAGCGTTACAAGAATCCTTTAAAAGATTTGATGTAAAAAAGGAAAATACTGAAGTATATTACGCTGGTCAGATGTATGATGCATATTCTAAAATATTGGATATTTTTAATGAAGCAAAAAAAGAATTAATAATCTTAGATAATTATGCTGATAAAATGTTATTGGATATAATAAAAAAACTTAAGACTAATGTAATAATTGTTACTAAAAGTAATAATCTTTTAACTGAGAATGATATTTCTAGGTATAATTTACAATATAACAATTTAAATGTAGTATATAATGAAACTTTTCATGATAGATATTTTATTATTGATAAAAAAACTGTTTATCACTGTGGTACTAGTATAAATAGAATAGGATATAAGACATTTAGTATTACTTTAATTAGTGATAATGATGTTAGTAAATCAATTATAAATTCAATTAATATAATTATAAAAAAGAAAGTCTAATTTTATTTGACTTTCTTTTTAATATGACTACTTTTAACACCTTGAACATATACACTAAATGTTCTATTGGTTAGATTAATATTTGTTTTAGTTACAATTAATTTAGAACCTACGGCAATGTATTCATAATTGTTTTTGTCATAATACAATTTTTTACTATTATCAAAGGCTATGTTATTACTTAGATTAGCTTCACTGATAAATGTGTCGATACCCATTATTTTAATTCTAATTTTTTTGTTTATTTCAATAACAGTTGCTTCTAGTTCGTCGGTATCACTTTTTTCCATAGCTTCAAGAATAGCTCTTTTTTCAGATTCATATTCAGCCATATCAGCATTTCTTTCCATTTTTGATGCATGCTGGGCTAACTTTTCAAGCCAATCAGTTAGTTCATCCAAGTTCATTTGACTTATTTTTTCAAAATTTTCTAAGACAATGTCGATAACCATATGAACACATAAATCTGGCAATCTTCTAATTGGTGAAGTATAGTGTAAATAAGCGAGTAGGGCTAGAGCAAAGTGACCTAAGTTATTCGTAGAATATTTAGCTCTTGGCATACTCATTACAATTAGTTGTGATATAGCATTGAATTCAGGATATTTTTTTAGTTTTTCTATCAACAGTTGAAGATCTTCAGCAGTATCAATATTGGATATTTTTTTTAATTTATATCCTTGATTATTTAGGGATTCGATTAGAGAATTAATTTTTTCAAGTTTTGGTATTTCATGTACTCTATAGATAGCAGGTATTCCCATATAAAATAACCATTTAGCAACATTTTCATTGGTACATACCATCAAATTCTTTATAAGATTAGAACTTGGACTATATTCTGGATCAGATACTTGCTTGATGGAACCATCTTCATTATATTCTTTTTTTGTTTCTGTTTCGGCTATTTCTACGCTACCATATTTTTTATATCTTTTTTCAATTCTAAGAGCAGCTTCATTTAATAGATTAATTTCTTCGACAAAATCTTCATACCCTTCAGGTATTTCTTCGTTACGAATGACTTTGTCAACATCATCATAATTCATTTTCTTTTTGGAATTAATAACTGATTTACAAATATCAAAGTTTACGACATGACCATCTTCATCTATTTCCATGATAACTGTTTTTGTTAGTCTATCAACACCTTCATTAAGTGAGCATATTCCTTTTGATAATACAGGGTGTAACATATGAAATACGGTATTGTTCATGTATAAACTAGTTCCTTTTTCGCAAGCTCTTTTAAATACTTCTGAATCAATTTTGACATAGTTTGTTACATCGGAAATATGAGTATATACTCGTATATTACCATTTTCTAGTTTTTCAGCATAACAACCATCATCCATATCTTTGCAATTGACATTATCAATAGTAACCGCTTTTTGATTTCTAAAGTCTCTTCTACCAATAGTTTCTTCTTCAGATACTTTTTTAGGATATGTTTCAATTTCTTTTAAGTATTCTTCACTATAATCATCATCGAAGCCATAATTGATGGCTGTTTCTCTATCTTTTATACAAGGATCATCTTTATTACCTAGGACTTTAACGAAGGATGCTTTGGCATATCCATCGACATCATTATTGTCAATTCTTACTAGGATAATATCTCCTTCGTATAAGTTATCTAATATTTCTTTATCTAAATCTATTTTTATACCATCATGATGTGGAATAATATTTAATTTACTACCATTTCTAACCACTTCACAAGTCATTTTACGAAGTAATCTATCGGCAATTGATACAATTTCTGCTTCTTTTTGATCATTTATTTTGTATGCTACCGTATCATTAACAATTAGCGCATTAGAAAAATCAGATGCTATTGGTATTTTGCCATCCGGCGTATAGATATATTTTCTTCCACTTCTTGACACAGAGACAGTTCCTATCTCTAAATCACTTGGGAATATTTTATATTTACCATCTTGTTCTAAAACCTTACCATCTGATTGTAATTTTATTAATATTTTTTTTAACTCTTCTTCAGGAATATCTGAATGTTTAACTAATTTTTTTAAATTGATACTATAACGACTCTTTATTATTTCTAATACTTTATCTTCCATAATGCACCCCACAGTATAATTATATAAAAAAATATTTTTATAATCAATTAGGTTTACATAAATTTGATAACTAATAGTGAAAAAAATATTTCAATTAATTTAAATATATGGTAAAATTATTATGTTAGAGGAGGTATGTAATGAGAAATGTAGGTACTGTTGTTAGAGGTATCAGAACACCAATCATTAAAGAAGATACTGATTTAGTTAATACTGTTATTGAATCAGTAATGAAAGCTAAAGAAAGTGAAGGGTTTGAGTTTAAGGATAGAGATATTATTGCAATTACAGAAGCAGTTGTAGGTATTTCTGAGGGAAACTATGTAAGTGTTGATAATATTGCAGATTTTGTAAAGGAATTATTTCCTGATGGAAATGTAGGATTAGTATTTCCAATATTAAGTCGTAATCGTTTTTCAATGATTTTAAAAGGAATAGCTAGAGGAATGGATAAGATTACGATGTTATTATCATTTCCTAAAGATGAAGTAGGTAATGGAATAATGGATATTAAGAAACTATTAGATAGTCCATTTAATAGCGATAGTATTATTACCGAAGATGATTATAAGAAATATTTTGCTACATATATTCATCCATTTACAGGTATTAATATGGTTGATTTCTATCGTGAACTAATTGAAAGTGAAAACTGTAAAGCAGAATTTGTATTTTCAAATAATCCAGTTGATGTTTTAAAATATTCAAAGAATGTTATTAATTGTGATATTCATACAAGATATGATACAAAAGAATTGTTAAAGGAAGCTGGAGCTAATGTATATGGATTGTTTGAGATAATGAATAAGCCAATTAATGGATCTGGATTCAATCCTGATTATGGTCTTTTAGGAAGTAATAAATCTACGGAAGAAAGATTAAAATTATTCCCTAAGACTGGACAAAAATTAGTTGAAACAATTCATGATAAGATGAAAGAATTAACAGGTAAAGATATTGAAGTTATGGTATATGGAGATGGAGCATTCAAAGATCCAGTAGGTGGTATTTGGGAGCTTGCTGATCCAGTTGTATCTCCTGCTCATACGAAAGGGCTTGAAGGTACACCAAACGAAATTAAACTTAAATATATTTCAGATAATGTTTATGATGATTTACGTGGTGAGGAATTAGCGGAAGCTATTAGAAAAGAGATTAGAGCTAAGCAAAGTAATTTGACTGGTTCTATGTTATCACAAGGAACAACTCCTAGAAGACTTACAGATTTAATTGGTTCATTGTGTGATTTGACTAGTGGTTCTGGTGATAAGGGAACTCCAGTAGTATACATTCAAGGTTACTTTGATAATTATGCTAACGAATAAGGAGGGTATATGAAAAATAAAAAAGTAGCAGTTCCAGTAATGATAATAGTTACATTATTGTTTATTGGACTTACAATATTTACTTTTGTAAACAAGGGTAAAAATAAAGATACAAATGTCGTAGATCCCGGTGGAGTTAAGATGTTAGATAGCGATGTAATTACTAAAGAAGTATCTGTTTCTGGACTTAAAGTATATGATGCTTATATTTCTGTGAATAATGGTTTATCTACATACGGGGCAATAGTTACTAATACAACTAATGAAGAAATTAGTGTTAATGATTTGGTATTAATCATTACTATTGATAAAGATATTATTGAAACGAAGGTTCTTAGAAGTACTGTAGTTGCTCCGGGTGAAGAATTACCAGTAATGGCATATTTTGATAGAGAACTTACAGGACTTACTAACATAGAGTATGAATTAAGATAAAGAAGTAAAATTACTTCTTTATTTTTTTATTTTATAGTATAATTATATTAGGGAGAGTATGATATGGTACCAATAGAGAATAGGAAAATTAGTCCATCTAGTAAAGTCATCAATGAAGAAGATATTCAAATTATATATATTCCACTAGAGAGTAAACTTGGATATTCTTATAAGCCAGTAGTAAAAGCTAATGAATATGTATGTATCGGTACTACTTTAGGTAAGAGTAGTGTTACGTCATTACCTTTAGTTTCTACGGTTAGTGGAACGGTTGTTGGGTTTGAAGATAAGTATATTAGTAATGGTAAATTAGTTAGGTGTATTGTTATTGAAAATGATTTTAAGGAAAAGTATGTCAATAAGCCAGGAAAGAAAACTAATATTAATAAATATTCAAAAGAAGAATTTTTATATATTCTTGAAGGCTCTGGTGTTACTGATATGGGTGGATCAGATTATCCATTATATTTAAAATATCAAAATAAAGATAATTTAAATTATTTGATCGTAGATGCAACTGATTATGAAATATATAAGAGTTCAGATAGTGCATTAGTTTATAATAATGCGGAAGAAATACTCGAAGCAATGGATGCAATGGCAGATATAATGGGTATTAAGAAATGCTATATTGCTGTTAATGAGGATAACACAACTATTATTAAGAAATTACTTAAACATATTGGTAGTTATCCAAATATTAAGGTATATCCAATGATCAATGCTTATCCTAGTGGACATGCTAAAATATTAGTTAGTGAGATATTAGATATGGATTATAATCCACTTAATAAGAATACTAGAGTAGTCGTAGAAAATGTGGCAACGATTTATGCAATATATGAGGCGCTTAAATATCATAAACCGGTTAGTGATAGATATGTTACATTGGCCGGACCGGGATTTAAAAATAATTGTAATTATAAATTTAAAATTGGTACTAGTTTAAATGAAGTGTTATTAAAAAATGATATTTTAAATAAGTTAAAAAATCCATTATTAATTGCTGGCGGTGCTATGACTGGAAAAGCAATTAAAAGTGATGATTTGATTGTGACAAAGGATTTACATACGATTCTACTACTGGAGAATAAGGAAGAAGAAACATTACCGTGTATTAAGTGCGGTAAATGTAGTGAAGTATGTCCTGTTAATTTAATACCTTCATTAATTATTGAGACTAAAAATAAAAAATATAATGCTAATAGATGTATTGAATGTGGACTTTGTTCATATGTATGTCCTGCTAAAATAGATATAAGAGAGATGATAAAGAAGATTAGGGGTGATAAAGATGAATAATTTAGTAACTCCTAAAAGGGTATTTATAAAATCTAGAAATAGTGTTAGAAAGATATATGATAAATATACGATTTCATTAGTTTTATTTATTATTTTATCACTACTTATGTATTTTATATTTGGATATAAGGAATTAATTATTCCAACATTAAAACCAATTGTTTTATCATTAATTATTACTAGTATATTTGGTTATATTGTCAATCTATTTAAAAAAGATTATAATTTTATTCATATATATACAAAAGATAATTATCATTTAATAGCAATGATTATTGGACTTTTTGCTAGGGATATTAATATTTATGTACTTATATGTGCAATATTACTAAGTGTAATTATTAAGAATGTATTTAAAGGTATCAACGTATCATCTTCATTATATGGAATTGTATTAATATTATTATATAGAGTATATCAAGGTAGTTTAATTACACCACTTACTAATTTTAAAGAGATGGGATTTTTCGGTACTAAAGAGGATGTACTAGCTCCTAGAGTATTAGATTATGTCGTAGGGGTAAATTATTTAAATTCAGTTATTCCAGTATTATCATTTATATATTTATTTCATAAGAAAGTAATAAAATATAATATTGTATTTTCATACTTTTTAACTTTCTTTATGATAATGCTTTTATATGGTATATTTGGAGGAATGAGTCTATGGTTTTTATTCTTTCAAATTACTACGGGATCACTTAGTTTTATTATTATTTATTTGTTATCTGATACGACGGCATCTCCATCTACTAGTGAAGGGTCTATTATATATGGAATGCTTCTTGCTATAATATCAGTAATAC
>JAEEZV010000028.1 GCA_016291995.1 Caryophanales bacterium | reverse complement strand
GTACCTTCAATTTGTTTTTCATCAACGATACTTGGTCCAGTCCATCCTTTTGGTGTCCTTAGAATTACCATTGGCCAAGCAGGTCTTTTAACACTATTACCTCTTTTAATTGCTTTAATATCTTTTACTACTTTATCTAGGGTACTAGCCATAAGTTTATGCATTTCCATTGGAACACTGCCAGAAACGAAATATGGCTTATATCCACAACCAGTAAAGAAAGAAGTAAGTTCGGTATCACTCATTCTTCCTAAGATAGTGGGATTAGCTATTTTATAACCATTTAGATGAAGAATTGGTAGGACAACACCATCTGTTTTAGGATTAATAAACTTATTAATTTGCCAAGATGTTGCTAATGGTCCCGTTTCGGCTTCGCCATCACCTACGACACAAGCTGCAATAAGTGTTGGATTATCTAAAACAGCTCCATAAGCATGAGAAAGACTATATCCAAGTTCTCCACCTTCATTGATGGATCCTGGTGTTTCTGGGGCTACGTGACTAGATACGCCACCCGGAAAACTAAATTGTTTAAATAGTTTTTGAAGTCCAGCTTCATCTTCCGTAATATTTGGATATACTTCACTATAAGAACCTTCCAAATAAGTATTGGCAATCATAGCGTTTCCACCATGACCAGGTCCAGAAATATATATCATATTTAATTCATTTTTTTTGATAATACGATTTAGATGAGTATAAATAAAATTTTGACCAGGAACAGTTCCCCAGTGACCAACTAATTTTTTCTTAATATCATCTAAAGTTAATTTTCTTTTTAAAAGAGGATTATCCAAAAGATATAACTGTCCTACAGATATATAATTTGTAGCTCTAAAATAAGCATCCCATAACTTTAATTCTTTCTCTTTCATATGATCCCTCTCTATTCTACTTAATTATAACAAAAAATAAGAGATAAGAAAAGACAATTTATTAAAAACTGTCTAATTATTTCTTATTTTATCAATTAATTTATTATCAAATAATTTATTTCTAATCATATCTATTTCATATTTGTATGGTGGATATACTTTATCCTTAGATTCATCATCTTTAGTAACATATGGTGTTTCTAAAATTTTGGGAATATCAGTGAATCTTTCATCATAGATAATTTTAATTAAAGTATCAAAGCCAATAGTACCAAAGCCGATATTTTCATGTCTATCTTTATGAGATCCAATCTCGTTTTTAGAATCGTTAATATGGATTACTTTAATATAATTAATACCTATTTCTTTATCAAATTCTTTTATGTATTCATCAAATTTAGTCAAATCAATACCACTATCATTTAAGTGACATGTATCTAAGCATACGCCTATTTTATCTTTATATTTGACGCCATCAATCATTCTTTTAATCTCAGAAATGTTAATTCCTATTTCACTACCCTTACCAGCCATTGTCTCTAAGCATATTGTTACATCTAAATTATTATCTAGGATAAGATTTAAGCCAGATATTATTCTTTCAATTGCTTCCTCTCTTGGATAATTAACTGCACTTCCTGGATGTAATACCATATATTTAATACCTAATAAAGATACTCTTCTTACTTCCTCTTTCAAAAAATTAACAGAAAATTCAAAGTTTTCCAAGTTAGCTAAGTTGACAATATAAGGAGCGTGGACAATTACTTTTGATAAATCAATATTATTTTCTTTCATAACCTCATATGCTTTATATGTAATTTCATCTAAGATAGCACCTCTACGTGTATTTTGTGGAGCACCAGTATAGAACATAAAAGTATTTTCACCATACGATAATGCTTCGTTAACTGATCCAAGTAACTGTGTACTATTATTAAATCCAACATGAGATCCAATTATTAAATTATTCATACTACCACCAAACTAATTATACCAAAGAAAAAAGACTATTTCTAGTCTTTTATTAACAAGAATATTAACAAACGCCTGCTCTAATTACTGCTTCTCCTGGAGTTGTGCCATTCTTTGGTGTAATGCTTAAATAACAAGCTTCACCATTACCAGTATTAGCACATTTATCTTTGTCTTCAACACCAGTCCAATAATAATCGCTAGTATCTGGTATTGTTAATTTTACACAGCTTCTACCGGTAGCACCATTGATTGAGACGTCAATACTACTTACATTGCCTTTAGACAATCCTGCAGCGATTAAGAAATTCTCATTAACTGTAGTATTATCAATAGAAGAACATTTTTTTAAGCCAGCGGAAGCAGGAAATGCGCTCGTACCACAAGCATCAGTAAAATTACTATCTATCGTAGCAACGCCTGCTGTATCTAGTCCAGTAACTAATACTTGATATTGTCTATCAACCCAGTTAGCAGCTTCAGTAGCAGCTGTTTTACCAGCTTTAACCTTTGCACCATTTGTAGTTGTTAATACTGCTGGAATAGAGATACCAACAACGATTGCTAATATGATAATAACGGCAAGTAATTCTACTAATGTAAAACCTTTACTATTTAATTTTTTCATTTTTCTCCTCCTCTATTTAACTAAAATATATCACAATTAAAAAAAACTGTCAATGTAATTTATATACATTTACAGTTTTATTACCATATTTTTTACTCTTATATAAAGATAAATTATCATAAGTATCTTTTAGTTTTAAATTGGCATGTTCTAGGATAATTAAACCATTTTTATTTAATAGTTCTAATTCATTTACTTTGTTCATTACTTTTTCATAGACATCATATTCATATGGTGGATCTACAAAGATAATATCAAATTTCATACCTTTAAAACTGTTTAAAGCTTTTTTCCAATCAGATAAGATAATATTGCATTTATCCATAATATTAAAGTTATGAGTATTTTCTTTTATTACTTTTATGGCATCTACGCTATGATCAATAAAATAGCAATACTTGGCGCCATTGGAAATGGCTTCGATGCCTAGATTACCAGAGCCTGAGAATAAATCTAAAACAGTACTTCCCTTTATGTAATCTTGTATCATACCAAATAAACTTTCTTTTACTCTATCCATAGTAGGTCTTGTACCTGGAGTATCAAAACCAATAATATTTCTTCCTTTTAATGTACCACTTATTACTTTCATATCTACTCCTTCATATAAGCTACTAGATAATTTCTTTTATCAGTACGATTTAATGATTCATTAGAAAAAACATTTTTTATATCATAACTATATTCCACAACTATGCTCCTTTAAATTTATATATTCACTATATTTTTTGTTGATTTTTAATACTATTAACGATAATTCATTATAATATTTCATATACATTTTATAATCATTATTACTATATAATTCTTTTCTTTTAAGGATTAGTTTATCAGTGTTTTTTTCTTTTTTAGTATCTTTAATTTTATTTAATATTTCATTATTATTTAATAATCTAGTTTTATATTTAGTTAGATTTTTTATTAAAGATGATTTGTCTAATATATCTAGTAATTTATATGTATTATTAATTATTTCAGACATTGTCTCACCCAAAGATATAATAGCATATTTATTTTAAGACATCAACTACCATTTTAAGCATATTAATACTATCTGTTACTTTGTTTATTTTATCGATTGTAGTAAGTTTATAATCTTTTTTCATATTTTTAATAAAATCTTCATAATAACTACTTGATCTATTTAGATATTTATACCAATATGAATGTTCTCTTAAATATCTTTTTTGATTTATATCGTTATTTATTTTCATCATTATATCTATTTTCATTAATCTTCAAACCTTCGGTATACTGCTCTTGGCGTATATTCATTAATTTCTTCTTTTGAGGCAAATAAATCACTAAATAAGCCAACGGCTTTACTTAATGAATTGACACCATCTTGAAGTTTATTCATATCGATATTCTTAGCAAAATTAACAATATCAGTCAATGTTGGTGATGACTTTTTTTCTTCTTTAAAATCATCCCAAACACTAGAATCTTCACCATACATATCATATAATTCATAGAATTTTTGCCAAGTCATTTTACCGTTTTTTATATAGTTAGCAAAATTGGGGTGTTCTTTTACAAAAGATTTAAATTTTGTTAGTTCTTCCATTATATCACCTAACATATTATATGTTTTTATATTTTTTTCTTTCATATTTGCAATAATTAGTGATATAATAAAAGTAACTAAAGGAGGATATATGAAAAAATTAAGTCTTTTGTTAGTAATTTTTGTATTTGTTTTAACTGCTTGTGAAAGCGGAAAAACAAAGGAAAGTAATAATTTAGAAAACTTTATGAGTGTGGCTGGTGGATACGGATATGCTGTTAGTGATAATTTAGATGGATATAAGGATGTAAATTACATTACTGGTGCTAGTATGGCTACATTTGGTGATACGGAATTAGAAATGATTATTTATGATAGTGAAGAAAATGCAATAACAGTTCAAAATAGTCAAATCGATAACTTTTTAAAGCTTAAGAGTACTGGTGAATCTATCCATAAAGATAAAGGTGATAATTATTATAAATATGTAATGATATCAAATGGTTACTATATGGTATCATCTAGAATTGATAATACATTAATATTTACTAAAACGCCATTAGAAAATAAAGAAAGCGTTGAAAATGTTTTAAATGCAATGGGATATTAAAAACAACATCATGTGATGTTGTTTTTTTATCCCAGATTTTTTATCTTATCAATCAAATTTTGTTTCATAAATTCATCTGTAATTAGATTTATATTAAACGTTTTATTCCCAGCATTATTAATACTGGCTCCGGAATGATATACGATATTTTGATCAAGAATAAAATATCTATCATGAAAATAATTGTTTCTAATTACTTTAAGATTTTTATATTCAAGATTATATTTTTCTATATCTAAATTGCTTAATCGATCACTGTCTTTTGTTATCAATATGACTTTTGCTTTTATTTTTCTTATCATATCTAGTATGGTCTTATCGGCATAGTTATCCACGATAATTAATTCTTCTTTTGCCTCGTTAAAAATATCAACTATTCTTGAATACGCATCATATTCACTACATTCTTGATATAGTTCGTTTACCGG
>JAEEZV010000027.1 GCA_016291995.1 Caryophanales bacterium | reverse complement strand
TTGCATCTTTAGCATGTAATGTAACAGTAATAGATGTTGGTCTTAAACCATCTCTATCATTATCATCTACCCATGCCTTTGTAACACTAACAGAAGTAGATGTCATTGTATTTAGAATACCTGTAGCTGTTTCACTTGGCGTGTATCCTGGAATTGGTGTTTCAACTACAGTATAAACTATTTCAGTACCTTTATCACGGTATTTTGGAATTCCTGTGAATGAATAATTCCATTTACCATTAGCATCAGGTGTAACAGTCTTAGTGTCTACTGGAGATTCAGTATTACCGTCAGCAATTAAGTTAACTGTAATAGATGTTGGTCTAGCAACACTTGCGTATTCACCATCGCTCCATGTCTTTTCACCACTTACAGAAGTAGGTGTAATCTCATGTGTATTTGTAATAGTAAATCCACTTGTAGCATTACCTGTAGTAACTGATGTGTATCCACTAGGTACACCAGATTCTGTAACAGAGTAAACTACTGCACTACCATTAATATATGTAGGTAAGTTTTCAAATGTATATGCCCAATTTTTGCTAGCTTCAACTGTAGCTGTTCTAATTGGTTCTTCCGTTAATTCTGCTCCTGTAGCATCTTTTGCATGTAATGTAACTGTAATAGTTTCTGGTCTTAAACCATCTCTATCATTATCATCTACCCATGCTTTTTTAACACTAACAGAAGTAGATACCATCGTATTTAAAATACCTGTATTAACATTACTTGGAGTATATCCTGGAATTGGTGTTTCAACTACAGTATATGTATATGGAATACCTTCATCATGATATTTTGGTAATCCAGTAAATGAGTAATTCCAATTAGTTGGTCCAACTACTTTTGTATCAGCTGGTTCATCTGTATTACCATCAACGATTAAGTTAATAGTAGCAGATGTAGGTCTTACACCATCAGCATTATCTCCATCACTCCATGTCTTTGTACCACTAATGTTTACAATTTCTGGAGTATGTTCGTTAGTTACTTTATATATACGTACTGGTTCATCATCTGGATTTTCTTCACTAGGTACAATTACAACCGCATAACCAGTCGTAACGTTTCCATTGATAACGCCAGTTCTTGTTTCATCAACAACATATTCAATTGGTGAACCATCAGTATTATATTGAGGAAGATCAGCAAATGTTGCCTTCCATTCATCTGTTTCACCATTTTTAACAATTATTGTCTTTTCATTATCTTCATAATCAATATTACCATCAAGAGTAATAGATTTTACTTTGTTTGCTTCAGCAACACTATTCTTATATAGAGTGATTACAACACTAGTTGGTCTAATACCATCTTGGTCTTCATTATCATCCCATATCTTTTCAACATCAACATGTGTTGATACTGATTTATTTGTATATGTAAATAAGTATTGTGTATTAGCGTCTTCAATTTCTCCTGATACGACAGCACTATCAGTTTGATTATTTACTTTCACAAAATCGTATCCTGGAGTACCTTCTTCACCTGTTAATTCTTCGATAGTATAACTTGATCCAGTTAATAAGTTAATAAATCTAAAGCTTTGATCAGCTGCAATACCTACTTTAACAGTATCTCCACTATGGAAATATCCATATCCAGTATAACCTTGATAGTAATCATTTCCATCAACTGTTACTTTTACTGGATTTCCATTTGCATCTACGATAGCTAGTGCTGTACGTTCTTCTCTATCAGTTTCATTACCAGCAGCATCATAGAATACATAATCATATGTTATAACATGTGTTTCAGGATCAACTACAATGTTTTCAAAAGGTTTTGTTTCAGTATTTAATATAAGTACTTCTCTATCGCAATCAATATCTGGCATTAAAACAGTCTTGCCATCTTTATCTTCAATAGAAAACCATATATCTTTTCCTTTAGCATCTGTGATAGTAGCGTTGTAGTAGAATAATGTGTCTCCTGGTAAATCTGCACCATCTGTGGCTTCAACTGTCTTAGCTACTTCAAGTACACTACGACGTTCATTAACTGCACTTAAACTTGCTACGCCACCATCTACGATATAATGTTTATCCCCAATTTTATAATATTCTTTATTATTAGCTTCATCATTATAATAGAAACCTTCATTATTTCCTTCAGCTTGAGTCATCGCTGTAGGTACAGTTTCATCTTCTTCAAGTAATCTTAAATTTACAATTTCTCCATTAATATACATTGGGTGAACAACTGGAGCATCGATTTCCCAATAATCTGAAGTATAAGAGTCTTCACTAAATGAATAATCGTGTCCTGGAGTCTTAATGTTGCATGTTCCGTCATTATTAGTAGTCATAATACCTACTGATATAGCTTTTGATCCAGTAGCAACACCTGATTCATTTGGTGTTAATACAAGTTCATATTGCTTTACACCATCTCTATTTATATATAGTGTAGCTTTACTTGCAACACGTGGATCATCAGGAATTAAATTTGACCAAGTCTTAGAAATAGATAAAGTTTTTGCATCCATAGTAGGAACTCCATCAATTGTATTGAATGGAAGTCTATTAACTCTACCAGCTTCACCTTCAGGAACTGAACTATCAATATATACTAATTCTGCAGTAGTATTTGTTTTAATATTACCATCAGCAGTTAAATATTGTTTGATTGATGGATCTAATTTACCATATAATGATGAATCATTTTCCATATCGGCAATCAAGTCTAATGTAGTCTGACTTGGATATACTTCAAATGATACAGTATATGTAACATTATTTAATAATACATTATCTGGTAATGTAGATAAATCCCAATTAACAGCATAATTTTCATAAGTTGCTTCTGGTGGTGCTGTCTTATGTAATGGGTTTTGATTTGCACCTTCCCATTCAAACTTAAATGTATTATTTTGTGTATCTAATTCACCAGTTACTGTATATGTCTCATTAAGAGCATTTGTCATTGTGAATGTACCTTTTTTAATTGTAGTACCTGTAACTGATGCTGGTACAACTTTAATTGAATTATCAGCTGTACTAGTATAACCATCACCAGTAGTATCTTTTGTTACTGGGAATGATAACCAATATTGGTATGAATCTTCGTTTACTTTTAACATACCATCAGTTATACCACCTGAAGTAACAGAAACTGATTCCGTAGTACCATCAATGATTTGGGCACTAGAAACACCAACTCTATTGGCAATTGCTGACGCAATAGAATTAAATGCTTCATTAATCTGTGTTTGATTGTTAGCAGAAAAGTATAATTTATCACTTTCAACGCTATTTGCATGATTACTATTACCATAGTTACCATAGCTTACTAAATTCTTCATATATCCTTGACCAGTAGATTCACCATATGCAAATATTCCATATAATGAATAGTCATTAGTACTATTATATATTTGTTTAGCATGATAATATGCAGAATCCCTATCTGTTGCACTTGATGATCCACCATTACCTGTATTTGTACTAGATGAGTGGTTATGGTCATTAAGTACCGTATTACCCCACCATGTGTTAGTATCATCATTATTTACAGTTGGTTCACCATCAGAGAAGAATATGAAATATGTTTCATCCGTACTTCCCTCATTAGTATTCTTTCTATTAGCAAGTGATATTGCATTATATAATGCTAAATCCCAGTTAGTTCCACCAGCAGGAGTTAATCCATCAACGATAGTATTTAAATTCGTTGCATTTGTACCCTTAACCCATGAACCAGTAACTGTAGTTGGGCTTTGATATTGTGAATATGTTGAAAATGTCATTAATGATATTTCAACTACATCATCAACATTAGCTGCATTATTATTTTGACTTAATAATGTTGAAATTAGATTCTTTACAGCAGTTTTAGTTTCATCTAATCTCGTATTATTGTTAGTGAAATTATATCTATCACCACTATGTTCTTCCCAAGTAATAGTACCGCTTGAATTTATGCTATATGCATAATAAACAGTACCATGTCTTGTAGTACTTGCACTACCATCTGGATTTGTTCCTTCTGGATAGTATTTACCATCTGATGCCTTGTAGTATAGTCTCCAGTAATCATCACCGTTTTTTCTATATCTTCCTACGGTAGAATTACCATTTACCTTACTAGGATTTCTTGGATCAGCTGGAAAACTCATTGATCCAGATGTATCAATAATGATTACTACGTTTACTTTATCAGCATTGACGTCTATAGTAGATTTACCTGTTACATCTAGTGATAATGTATAGGTACCATCTCCATTATTTACATATGTTTTATTAAATTGTGGACGTCCAACGGCAGCTCTAGCTGTAATTAAACTGCCTAGTCCAAAAACTGTAACTATAAGCATGAATACCATGCTTAGAGCAAAACTACCAATACCTTTTGTATTAATAGTCTTAAATTTTTTTGCCTTTCTTATTTTTTTCATTTTATTCCTCCCTCAACCTTTTGGCTATTATTAATAAGAACTTCTTTTTATACTTTTTATATTTAGCACTGTTAGAACATGTTTGAAGTATTAAGATGTCACTATCATCTTCAACTTCTACCCCAGTGTCATATAAACTTCTTAATTTGTATTTATTTAAATCTTTGTTATAGGTATCTTCATCAATTTTTAAATTGACATAACTAAAGTCATCTGTTTCTACATAAACTGAAAATATTTCATATGTGTATATCTTTTCAGTAGTCACTACTTTGATATACTTATGTTTTCTGTAGAAATCTTTATCATAATAACTTTCCAGTTCATTAAACGGTACATAACGATAAATTGAACTATGACCATAAACCAAGACTTTCTTATCATCTAGTGTTGTACGGTAGTCTAGAATGATACTACCAAGTGCTTCATATTCCTTCTTCTCGTTATGATTTAAGTAGTAATCATTATTTGTAGACTGCATTATTAGTTCATCAATACCAGTACCATCAATTATCAATCTTCCTTTAATATCTGGATTCTGATAATTATCAATAACTTCTTGTAACTCCTCTTTAAAATCAGTTGTATCTCCCATGGCAGTTGAAACATATCCATGATATACAACTGCCGCTGATGATCTATCTTCCCTCAGTACTCTCCTTGTTATACCTAAAACAAAAAGAAGGATTAGCGCAGCAAAAACAATAAGTTTAACAACTCTTTTTTTACCCATAATACCTCCTTCTTTAAAATACGGCTTACTATTATAACCGATTTTTTTGCTTTGTCAACGACTTTTTTACTTTTTAATCATATTTAATATGTACCTTCGTCTGAATATTTATAACAAATTGGTAATATTTAGATAATTTTCGACATAGATTTAAGAAAACCCTTATTCTAAAAGGGATTGCGGTTTACTAATCACTTTACGTATAATAAAATGTAAGGTAAAAATACCAATTTTGTCAAAATTTGGCATGTATAATTTTACAAATACATTTACAAAGCGTTTTACAATAAAGGTTTTCACAATTATTCCATTGACTTTTAAAATAAATATGCTAAAATAAGCATTAAATCTGGAGGGACTTATGGATGAAATTAAAAAAATATGGCACCAATTAAAGGATGGTACCAAAACAATGTTTAAAGAATTCTTTAATAAAGAAACTAATAAAAAACAAAGAGCTAATATGTGGACATTTTCTAGATTGATAATTGCTTTTATTATTCCTATCGTATCAGCAATTGCTGCAATTACTAGCTCAGTCCCATTAATTGCCAGCACCGTAGCCTTAACTGGTATTGGTGCTATGACAGATTTCTTTGATGGAAGAAGTGCGAGACGTCATCATAGTACTAGTGAATTTGGCAAACTATTAGATCCAATTACCGATAAAATATTTTCACTGATGGTTGGTCTTAGCCTAGCTTTATTTAATCCATTATTCTTAATACCACTAGTTGGCGAAGCTGCCATTACTGGTGTAAATACCTACTACAAAACTAAACATAAAATAAATGTTGAAAGTACCCTTATCGGTAAGATTAAACAATTTCCGTTAGGTATTACATTTGGATTAGGTTTCCTATCCGCGTTAGTACCAAGCATAACTATCGTCACAAATATAATGTTAGCGTTAACCACACTAATGCAATGTATGACATTAGGTAGTTATATCAAAGAAAATAATAAGAAAGTAGCTAACCAAAAATTAAATACAAAGGAAATAGAAATAAAAGAAAAGAAAGAAGATGAAAAAGAATTAACTGTTACAAAAAGAAAAGAAGAATATCTTACTCTAAGAAATCTTCTTATAGATACATATGATGAAGAAAATGAATTAAATGAATTAGATGATATTAAAAGATATATTCGAAAAAAGAGAGATTGTTAATCTCTCTTTTATTTTTCAAATGGCGTCCCCGATTGGAATCGAACCAACGACCTATTGCTTAGGAGGCAATCGCTCTATCCTACTGAGCTACGAGGACACACATATGTAATCATACCACTTTTTTTAAATAATTAATACTATTTTTTTAAAAAACTAAAAACTTAATGGATGAGAATTGTCCTTTTCTTCACCCATTGAGTAAAATTCTCTACATGTATTAACCATATTTTTAAATTCACTAAGTAACCATGTTGCTGCTTCTGGAGATATTTCATTTCTATTTATCATCGTATCGATATCCCTAGTTAAATTTCCAATTTTCTCTTCAATTAGTTCATAACCTTTAGTAGAATCATAAGATAAATCAGCCATCATACACCTCCCTATTATTTACTTATTAACGAAATAACTATTCTTGTTATAGCACATACGAATAAAACAACCAAAATAAATATAAACTTAATCTTATCCCTTTTTGCCTGTGCATCATAAAGTGTATCTATGTTATAAGAATCATATGTCTTTCTTGCCGCAGCATAGCCATACATAAGTAAAAATACTGATATTGCAAAAGATCCATATGTTATGATATTACATAGTAAATGAATCTTAATAAACATCGGACCAACAGTCACTGCTACTAAAAACAATAGTAAGAATGGTACTGTTAGAACATCTACTAATTTTACTACGCCTATCTTTTCCTCAGCATCCTTAGCAAGTATTTCATCTGAATAATCATCTACAAGATCATCACTAATCGTTTTATTATGATAGATTTTACTTCTTTTCATATCACACCTCTATAATAATTATAACACATTATAGCTATTAAAAAAATAAAATCTTGAATTCAAGATTTTATTTATCTAACATATTTAATAAATTGATTTTAAAGATATCCTTTTCCGCATGTGATTTAGATACCATAACGCCCTTATAAGTAGTTAATTCTTTTTGATGTCCTTCCATTAAAATATCATCCGGTGTAATATTATCTAACATAACAATTCTTTCTTTATCATACACAGAATAATGTAAGATAATATCTCCATGTACTTTATTAAACATTACATCCGTTGGTAACTTTAATTCATAAGTACTAATACCTTCTTCAGGATTATTTGATACCATAACACCAAGTAAATTACCTTCTCTTAAACTTGGATAATAATCAAATAAAAGTTTTTTATAGGCTAACATGTTATATTTTTTTATTGCTCTTTCTTTTTTTCTAAATTCATTTTCATTTAGATACTCAATAACAAAATTCTTCATATTTACCCCCCACCTTTACTGTTTTTTCATTGACGGCTTAATATATTAGCATACAAACGCTTATTTGTCAAGCATTTTAAGGGTATTTATCAAACTGTTGTATGCAAATATAATTATAATTATTAAAATAATATTTATTTAATAATATTTTATGATATAATTAATTTATGATAAGGAGGCAAATTATGAATATTATATATAAAACAGATTCCTATATAACATATAAATTATATAATATGAATGGTAGTATGTACTATTTATGTGTACCTAGTACAGTTCGTTATGCCTATCAAATGTATATTGGCCTTCCTCAAATAGATGTATCTAATTCTGAAGATAATGAAGTTATCGAAAAAGAAATAAAGAGAGTATGTGATAGTTTATATGCCATTAATGGTGATTCATTATATATCTTACCAGATATTCCTCAAAAAGAAATATCCGAAGCAAGTCATGATAACGATTATAAATTATATACTATTATGTACAATAAAATAAATGCTTGTGGTACTCATGCATGTAACATGTTAAATACTATCGGTGTTAAAAACATATATAGCAAAGTTAAATATATTAAGCAAAGAGATGAAGATATTAAATTCATCGATTGGATTGAATTTAATCATATTGGTGAAGGTATTGATTTAAATGAGCAAACCAGTGGAAGAAGCAATACTGGAAGCGATACAAACACTAATGAAAGTACAATAACGTTACCTAAAAAGAAAACAAAAAAGCCTTCTGGAGGCTTTAGTTCAATGTCTTATATCATAGTAATCATAGCCCTATTTGTTGGCTTATGCATTTCATTCTTATTATTTACAAAATAAAAGAGATCAATAATCTCTTTTTTTACTATTTAATTTCTTTAAGTTCCTTTGTATCTAAATTAAATTCATACTCAAGCCATTGTTGATCTTCAAAACTAGTACCATCGCAAATTCTCAATTTAACAGTACTATTTGAATTGTATGAAATCATTATACCCGTAGGATTTTTAGGATATCCCGGTAATATATTATTAACAAAGATCTTATCCTCAATAACATCTGTTTCATCTAAATATTTGAAACTTAAATATTTGTCTTTATATACTAATATAATCTTATCACTTAATGTCCAAATTTTATCATATCCTTCATTTGTAACACGTCCCATCGTTTTAGCATTATATATATTAAATACCCCATCTTTCTTTGCATAGAAATATGGAAGATACTCATAAGAGTCGCAATATGCGCCGAACGTATCAGTCTTAACCGATTTACAATGACTAACATAAACATCCATATCGTCGTATTCATAAGGTAGTAACATTTCGCCCGTGCTAAGTTTCTGTAATCCATATTTATCATCTTTTTTAACAGGTAATAAATCATTTACTTCATTAGATAAAACATGGCACCCTTCATAACAACTAAGTTGTAATTCAACGTCAACTTTTCTATTAATTTTACCATCATTTGAAACTAATTGATAAGTTTTATCATTATATTCTAAAACATTAATGCCAAAAGTATTATACTCCGCCGTTCTACCATAGATGCCCTCTTTAACATTATTAAATATATCTGTATTACCAGTAAGTATATCATAAAGTATAACCGTACCATATGGAGTATCATGATCTTGAGATGTAAATCCAAGCGGATAACCATAGGCTAAGCCTGCATTATCACAAGTCACACCATCACAAGCAGCTATTAAAACCTTATTACCTATACCATATTCATCCAAAGAACTACCACTATCCTTTATAGGTTTAAAAAAACATTGTGAATATTCGCAAGTGTAACTTCTAATCTCCTCATTGCCTTTATACAAAGTAAATTTTTTAAAGTTAGATCTTTCACCATCAAATTTGAATAAATAAGTATCATCACCATTAACACTATACTTATATGTAGAATTAACTTCATCAACTGATGTGTTTTCATTACTAGTTTCTGACTTGTTATTATTGGCATTAGTATCATTATCTACTTTGTTATTATTCAAATATCTATAAGCCGTATACCCACCAGCACCTAGTAATAACAGAATTAGCACTATTATAATTATTTTCTTTTTCATATAACACCTCTTTATTTCAAATTAATTTTAACAAAAGAAATAAAGAAAAACAAGTGATTAGCAAATAATATAATTATTTTACACTATTCTAACACTTGTTTCTTTCTATTAAAAATAATTCTAGTTCATCATAATTAGCTTTTCCACTCTTGAAATTTAAATCAATTTTAGTAATTGCATCTATATAACCACTAATGTCATCTATACTATAAGGATATGTTCTTTCTAACATTTTCTTAACATAGAATTCTTTCTTACCTATTTTCTTTGATATATCTAGATTACTCTTACCTTCACTATTCATTAGTTTAATAATAAGTACTTGATGAAGAGTATTAATAAGTGAAGATATCAAATAATCATTAGTAATATTTTGTAATTTAAAATTTTGATACATTTTTGTAAGTTTATCTAAATCATTTTCTAAAAAAGCATTAGTGAATTCATATATGACATTATCGATATTATCCGCAATTAATTTATCGATATCATCTCTAGTTATTGTCTTATCATTTTCTTTATAGATATATAATTTTTCTAATTCCAAATTAATATTATGAATATCATTTCCTACCCTAGATAAGAAGTATTCCGTATCTATAAGTTTATATCCTCTACTTTTAACATCACTATCAATATAATTAATTAAATTATCTTTTTCCGTAATTTTATTTAAATCAATAACATTAAATTTATTTTTAAAAATACTATAATTCTTTATTCTAGCATCCACTTTAGGTGCTATTAGAATAATATATACATCTTTATTATAATTATCTACATATTTAGATAAATATGCCATACTATCATCATCTATTTTAGCTATATCAAGATTAGTTCCAATAATTACTTTAACTGGATCTATTAAACTCATCATCGATGCTTCATCTAAAATATCTGATAATGTACTCTCTGATAAATCATAAGTAATCTTATTTTCTTCATTATATTTAATATTTTTTAAAATATTATATATATTAAAATCTAAATTTTCTGTATCAGTTCCAATAATTAAGTATAAATTATTCATAATAAGTTCCTTCAGTACAACTATGCCCCTCACTCTTTAAATATGCAAACATATCATCATAATCTTCGATGATAGATGTTTCATTATATATTAGTTTTAATTCATGAAGTGAATCTTCATATTTATATGCTCCATCTAAATCTTTAAAATAAATAGATTCTTTATTATTCATTTTAAATTCATCATATTGATTAATATCCGTAAATTTATATGTATCAATTACATCGATATCTCTAAGTTTATCATCTTTATCAAAAGTAATTGTTCTATCAGAAGTATAATACATATCTAATTTACTATTATATAATGTTGCCGTACATTCTATCTTCTTAAGTTCAACAGTAAACTTTTCTGGGAAGAAATATAAATATGTAACACCCGCTAAAAGTAATATCATAATTACTAATAGAACATATAAAATAGCTGGTTTCTTATTAGTAACTACCTCTTCTTCTCTCTTTTCTCTTTTAATTGATAATTCATCTAACTTAGTTAAGTCTTCATATTCTTCTTCGCAATAAGTAACCATTTCTGCTTTATTATAATCAGATAAATCTAATATTTCAAACTTTTTAGGATCTACTTTACCTGCGACATATTCACTAACAAAATCATCAATATATTCCTTAACACTTTCTGCTACTGAAAATATAAC
Source organism: Caryophanales bacterium (assembly GCA_016291995.1). GTDB lineage: Bacteria > Bacillota_I > Bacilli_A > RF39 > UBA660 > RUG705. The sequence continues at coordinate 1,552 of JAEEZV010000027.1, read as the reverse complement.
TACAGAATCCTTCTTAAAATGAATTGATCCATAACATAATTTCTTTTTATCAAATTCACCATCAAACGCAAATATAACATATTTATTCATATATTTTACATGATTAAATGCTGCAAATATAGCTATTTGTCTATCATCAGCATTACCATATAAATCATTATTCAATATCTTTAATATTTTACCCTTCATACTATCACCTATCCAACACTATAATTATATAATAAAGAACATCTTTTTTAAAGTCTTATTTAATATTTTCTAGATATTCATGAAAACTAATAGCAATATTTTCAGGCATCAATTCCTTTAAATCATCAATACTTGCTTCTCTCATTTTATCTAATGTTTTATACTTCTTTAAAATATTCTTTTTTCTTGTATCACCAATTCCTGGAATATTATCTAGTATACTTGTGAGTGCTCCTTTACTACGAATATCTTTATGATATGTTATCGTATATCTATGTACTTCATCTTGCATTCTTGTAAGTAGTAAGAATAAATAACTATCTTTTCTAATAGCAATTTCTTCCAAAGGATATCTTCCAAGTAAAGCACTAGTACTATGTCTATCATCCTTTTTAAGTCCAGCAACTGGAATACTTAATCCAAGACTATCTATTACTTCTCTAGCAACATTTACTTGTCCTACTCCACCATCGACAAGTATTAAATCAGGTTTTGGTAAATTGTCTTTTAATACTCTAAAATATCTTCTGTATATAACTTCTCTCATCGTACCATAATCATCATTCTTATCATTTGTAATCTTAAACTTACGATATAGATTAGTTTCCTTTTTACCATCGATAAATACTACCATACCAGATACATTAAAACTACCAAAGATATGTGCATTATCAAATATTTCAATATGATGTAAATTACTTATACCAAGTAAATTACCAAGTTCATTCATTGCATTATCTAATGCTTGTTCATCTTTTCTTAACATTGTTATTTGTTCATTATAATAGTTTTCAGCATTTTCAAAAGCCAAATCTAGTATTTTTTTCTTAGTTCCTTTTTCTGGAGTAAAGAAATTAAGATTAAATGTCTCTTTAAATGTATTTATATCTACAATATCAGGAACTATTACCTCTTTTACTCTTGTAGTATGCTTATCATAAAAGTTAGATATATAATTATTTACCTCTTCAACTGTATCAGATATCATTGGAAAAATATTACTCTTTTTATCTAATAATTTTCCTCCACGAATAAATAATATATTGATAGATAGATAATTATCTTTTTCGTAGTAGCCAATAACATCTCTATCATAATGATCATCTAATTCAACTTTTTGTTTCTCTAATGTTATCTTTATATAGTTTAAATTATCACGATATTCCATTGCTTTTTCATATTGCATACGTTCTGAACATTCATTCATTTTCTTAGTTAATTTGTCGATAACAACTGTATTATTACCATTCAAAAACGATATAATTTCATCTTTCATTTCCTTAACTACATTATTATCTACCTTATTAACACAATATCCAAGGCATTCACCAATGTGATAATATAAGCATAATTTATTAGGAAG
>JAEEZV010000026.1 GCA_016291995.1 Caryophanales bacterium | reverse complement strand
TAGATGCATATATTCTAGGTACAAATGATAGACATAATAAAAACAACAATATTTTTTTCATATATTTCACCTACTTAAATATATGAATTATATTGTTGTTTATTTCATATTAGCTAATAAATTTTATAATACCTTCTTATCAATCGAAACAAAAAAATGATGATCACTCATCATTTTAATATTTTCTTAGAATATCTAAACTTCTTGTTCTCGTATAATGTTTGTTTTCTATTCCTCCACCATCAGCATTATTACCATAGGAATCAAAGAATATTGGAATACCTCCTGCTTTTGCCCAATCATCTAGATTGCATATAGCATCATCTACGAGTACATTTCCCTTTGCATTTACAACCTCTGTTTTTTTAACTGGGTATGGTACTAAAATAATATCGCAAATAACCCCAAGATTTCTTAAATCTTTAATCTTTGCTACTCCTTCATTTTCAAGTGAATGAATCTTTGTTAAGATAGCTACATCATCCATACTATTGATAATACTTACTGCATCTGCAATAACCGGACTATTTCTTAATACTTCATACCAATCTTTATTGATGACATGATAAGTATCATCAATATATTCGCCATTGGCTCTTCTTTCAAAATAGTCTGAAAATAGTGGAAGATAAGTATCCTTTATCACTCCATCAAAATCGATATATTTCATACCAAAACCTCCCTATGGTTATTTCTTAATATCCCCTAATTTTACTGAAACTCTTTTTGATACACCAGATTCTTGCATTGTTATACCGTATAATGTATCAACATATTCCATAGTTCTCTTTTTGTGTGTAATAATAATAAATTGTGTCTTATTACGATATCTACTTAAATATTCACCAAAAGCATCGACATTAGCTTCATCCAAAGCTGCCTCTACCTCATCGAATAAACAGAATGGTACCGGTCTAACATTTAAGATTGCAAATAATAGCGATATTGCTGTAAATGTCCTTTCACCACCCGATAGAGCACTAACACTTTTTAGACTCTTTCCTGGAGGTGTTGCCTCAAGTTCGATACCAGTCTCTAACACGTCTTCTGGATTAGTCATATAGATATCGGCATCCCCACCATGAAATAATTCCTTAAATACTTTCTTAAATTCTTGTCTTATTTCATTAAATGTATTAACAAATTTATCTTTCATAATATTATCCATATCTTTAATAATATCGAGAAGTGTTTCTTCGGCTTTGTTTAAATCATCTTTCTGTTTTGTCAAGAAATCATATCTTGTCTTAATACGATCATATTCTTCGATGGCTCCCAGATTGACCATTCCAAAATCTTTTATCGTATTCTTAAGTTCATTTACTTCTTTTCTAACTTCGTTAGGAGCCAAAGATAAAATATATTTTGTCTTAGCTTCATTATAAGTAATTTGATAATCTTCATTTAAACTATTTAATAAAGTATCTATCTTAACTTCTAATCTCGTATTTTTAAGTTCAATATCTTTTAACGATTTCTCTAATTTACTAATATTTAAAGTACTATTTCTACTTGTATTTTCAAGTTCTATAATACTATTATTAGTCTTAGTTCTATCTATATTAACTAAATCTATTTCTTTATTTAAATTATCTATTTGTGTTTTAATATCATAATATTCCTTATTTAATCTAGATTCTTCATCTTCAGTCGTATTATTAGTAATTGATTCAATATCCTTAAGTTCTTTAGATAACATATTTACTTCATTAGTAATATGATATTTATTTTCTTCCTTATTTTTAATATCCTCTTCAAGAGTTTGTTTGTCTAATCTAGATGAATATATCTTATCTTCATAAATAGTTAATCTCTTATTATATTCGTCTATCTGGCTCATATAATCTTCATTTTGATTAAGAAGAACTTTTAATTTATTTTTAAGTTCTGATAAATCATATTTTTCTTTAATCATATCACTAGTCTTTAATTGCTCTCCACCAGTAATAGATCCACCTACATTAACTACATTACCATCTAATGTAACTACCTTATATTTATGATTTGTAACTTCACTTAACTTATTTGCATTATTGATATTATCTGTCAATATTACATTGCCAAGTAGATTTTTAATAACTTCTGTATATTTTTCATCGTATGTAACCATTTCATCTAATATACCAATAAAACTATTTTCTTTTCTTAATTTAGTTAATGATTCATTATCGATATATCTACCTTTAATAACATCTAATGGATAAAATGTTGCTCTACCTAATTTGTTATCTTTTAAATATTTAACCATCTTAGATGCTAAAGATTTATCATCTACGACTAAATAATTAGATGCTGCTCCCAATGAAGTAGATACTGCTATTGCATATTCATCTGGAACCTTGATTAAACTACCTACTGTACCATGTACACTAAATAGTGGATTATTAAGTAAATTCCTAATACCTGTTGGCATACTAGCACCATTATTTATTCTATCAATTAATGAATCTATTTGATAATTTAAATTAGTTATCTCACGATTATTATTTTCTATTTTAGTATTATGATAATTTAAATTATTTTTAATTTCATTATATTTAGTAGTACTCTCAATTATTTCCGTTTCTCTTAATGATATCTTTTCCTTGATTAAAGATATTTCATTTTCAATCTTATTTAATTCATTATTCTTATTTAAAATGTTTTCTTTTAAACTATTAATTTTATTTACATCTTCATCTTTATTTAAATATTTTTGTCTTTCCTTTAAAAGTTTTAAATCAGATGAAGTCTCTTCCATCTTCTTTGTAAGTTCTAATACTTCTTTATGATAATCATTTAATTTTTCATCTAAATTATTTAATTTTTCTTTTTCTGATAAAATACTTATATCATATGATGAACTATTAGCATTTAATTTTGTAATCTCATCAGTTAAAGATGTTATCTTTTCTTTATTTAAATTTAATTCATTTGAATAATTATCCAAATCATAAATCATTAAAGATATATCATAATCTGTTAATTTATCTTTAATTTCCAAGTATTTCTTAGCTACATTACTTTGATTTTCTAATGGTTCTAAATTAGTTTCTAATTCCTTAATAATATCATTTACTCTATTGATATTATTATTTGTTCTATCTAACTTACGAATTGCTTCTTCTTTTCTTTTTTTGTATTTTAAAACACCAGCTGCCTCTTCAAAAATAACACGTCTATCATATGGTTTTGTCGATAATATTTCATCTATCTTACCTTGACCAATAATATTAAAACTTTCTTTAGCAGCTCCACTATCAGTAAGTAATTCTGTAATATCTTTTAAACGACATTTTTCGCCATTTAAATAATATATATTTTCCCCGGTACGATATAGCGCTCTCTTTATTGATACTTCATTATAATCGATTGGTAAATGCCTATCTGTATTATCAAATATAATATTTACCATCGCACTATTTAATGGTTTTCTACTTTTACTACCAGAAAATATTACACTGGCTGTATCCGAAGCTCTTAGTTGTTTATTAGATGCTTCCCCTAACACCCATCTAACAGCATCGACAACATTACTCTTACCAGACCCATTTGGTCCAACAATACCATTGATGTTATTAGTAAATTCAAAATTCATCTTATCTGCAAATGATTTAAAACCAAATGTCTCTATTTCTTTTAAGTACATAATGTCATCAGCCTCCACTATATAAATTATATCTTATATAAAAATTTTTATCAAGTTTTTTAGAGAAAAGAAGGCGTATAGGTTGAAAAAAATATTTATTTATTATATAATTATGTAAGAATAGGAAGGATAGGTCTGGTGATACTATGCACAGTAAAATAGATTTCATAAATACCCCCGTAGTTGATGCCGTTAACCGCATACTTTACGAAGCAGCTAAGCTTGGTGCAAGTGATATTCACTTTGACCATTCTGATGCCTGTTTAAAAGTACGTATTAGGATTGACGGTATTTTAAATGACTATGCGGATATTCCTAACGAAGTTAAAAATAATGTTATTACAAGAATAAAAATATTATCAGGAATGAATATCACTGAAACAAGATTACCACAAGATGGTGCTATTAAGACTAAACTTGGTGAACTTGATCTAGATATGCGTGTATCTTCATTACCTACCAAAAAAGGTGAAAAGATCGTTATAAGAATTATGGATTATTCCAGAAGCTTAAACGGTATTGAATACCTATTCTTTTCTGAAGAAAACTATAAAAAAATATTACATATGTTGGGTGAACCAAACGGTATCATTTTGGTTACTGGTGCTACCGGTAGTGGTAAATCAACTACCGTATATTCTTTCCTTCAAAAACTTAATGTTAAAGGTACTAACCTTATAACTGTTGAGGACCCCGTCGAAATGGATATTGAAGGTATTAACCAAGTCCAAGTTAATAGTGAAATTGGTCTAGACTTTGCTGCTGTTTTACGTAGTATTTTAAGACAGGACCCTAACGTTATTATGATTGGTGAGATAAGAGACTCTGAAACTGCCCAAATAGCTGTTAGAGCAGCTATTACTGGTCACTTAGTATTATCTACCCTACACACTAATAACTCACTAACAACAATCGAAAGATTACTAGATATGGATGTTGAAAGATATTTGTTAGCTTCTGCTCTTACTGGTATCATAAGCCAGAAGTTAGCTAGACAATTATGTGATAAATGTAAAAGAACGAGACCTACGACTAAATATGAACAAGAAATATTTATGAAATATTTAAATATGAATGTTAATGAAGTATATAGTGCCGTTGGCTGTCCTG
>JAEEZV010000025.1 GCA_016291995.1 Caryophanales bacterium | reverse complement strand
AATTAGTTGATGCAATGAAGGAGGAATTTGGTGTTGATCCATCAGCTGTTGCTGTTGCTGCAGGTCCTGTAGCTGGTGCAGCTGCTGCTGAAGAAGGTCCATCTAAAGTTAATGTTGTATTAACTGCTGCAGGTCCAAATAAGATTGCTGTAATTAAGATCGTTAGAGATATTACAGGATTAGGATTAAAAGAAGCTAAAGATATCGCTGACAATGGCGGAAACGTTAAAGAAGGCGTTGACAAAGAAGAAGCTGACAAATTAAAAGCACAATTTGAAGAAGCTGGAGCTACTGTAGAATTAAAGTAGTTTAAAACAAAAAAACGAAGTCTTATGACTTCTTTTTTTTATTCCTCATCTATATAGTAATGTCTTATTGGTTTAAGATTATCGTCTAGTTCATAACAGATTGGTCTACCGGTTGCTATTTCTAATTTTATTACTTCATCATTAGATAGATTATCAAGGTATTTTACTAATCCTCTTAAACTATTACCGTGAGCAACGATAATTACTTTTTTATTATCTTTAATTGTATTAGCTATTTCGTTTTCCCAATAATCAGTTACTCTTTCAATTGTATCAATTAGATTTTCGGTTAATGGTAATTCTTCTTTTGTTAAATCTTTATATTTAGGATCGTTACCAGGATATCTTGGATCATTAATAGTTAGTTCTGGTGGTCTAGTATCAGCACTTCTTCGCCACAATTTTACTTGTTCTTCACCATATTTGGCTCTTGTTTCATCTTTGTTTAATCCTTGTAAAGCACCATAATGTCTTTCATTTAATTTATAACTATATTTTATAGGAATATTTCTTTCATTTAATTCATCTAATATATAATATAGGGTATCATTAGCTCTTTTTAGGACACTTGTATATGCTATATCAAAGGTATATCCTTTTTCTTTTAAAAGAATACCCGCATCGATTGCTTCTTTTACACCTTGTTCAGATAGCCCAACATCTGTCCAACCGGTAAATTTATTCTCTAAATTCCATAAACTTTGTCCATGTCTTACTATTACTAGTTTTTTCATTCAATCATCTTCTTTCATTATTATTATACATTAAATTTTAGATAAATAAAATATTATTGTATGTTATAATAATTAATAGGAGGGTTTGTATGAAATATTATTCAGTAAAAGATATAGTACACTTAAGAAAATTATTAAGTAAATCATGGGAGAAAGAGACTTGTAGTCCTAATTTAAGGAGAAAATGGTCAAAAAAGAGAAAATATGTTGGTCAATCTGATGTTACATCATTAGTTGTCAATGAACTATTTGGTGGAGAAATAATGCATTATAAGAATGGTAATGATAATTACTACTACAACGTGTTAGATGGACTTAATATTGATTTATCTCTTGCAGCAGATTTTCAAACCGTTGTTGGTGAAGAAATAAGTAGAGAAGTTATGCTAGAAGATAAGGATATGAATCAAAGATATCAAAAATTAAGAAAAAATATTGCTTATAATGTAGAATTAGAACAAAATATGGCAGTTCAAGAGATTGTTGATGAATTTAATGAACGTGACAAGAGCCATAGGAAATTTTTAAAAAAGAGTAGAAGGTGGCGTCATCCATATGTGTAAATGGGACAAAGAATATATTAAATTATGTAAAAAGATACTAAAAGATGGAGTAAGAGTAGAAAATAGAACGGGAATAGATACGATAAAGATTCCTGCTTATAGTTTAGAATTTGATTTATCAAAAGAATTTCCAGCACTTACTACAAAGCAATTATATTTTAGACAAGCTATTGTGGAAATGTTATGGATATATCAAGTACAATCTAACGATGTTAGATGGCTTCAGGAGAGAAATGTTCACATTTGGGACGAATGGGAAATTCATGAAGATGGTAAATGGTATGCAACGCAGATGTTACCAGATAAAAATGGTAAGCTAGTTAAGCAAAAGGTTGTAAAAGACTTTGGAAAAGAATGGGCACATACGATAGGTACAGCTTATGGGTGGATTAATAAAAAATTTCAAAATACACAAAGATTAATAGAAACTATTAAGAATAATCCAACGGATCGTAGAATGTTAATGACAATGTGGCAAGATGATTATATTAAAACGGCTGTTTTACCTTCTTGTGTTTGGAGTAGTGAATGGGATGTAACTGATGGGCGTCTTAATTGCTGGGTACATCAAAGAAGTTGTGATGTTCCTTTGGGACTACCATTTAATGTTACGCAGTATGCAACACTTCTTTCTCTAATTGCTCATTGTACGGGACTTAAGCCAGGAAAAATGTATTGGTCAATAAAAGATGCTCATATATATGTCAATCAAATAGATGGAATTAAAGAGCAAATTGAAAGATATGAAACGTTACCCGATATTAAGGCACCTAAATTGTGGATAAATCCTGAGGTAACAGATTTCTTTAAGATAGATAATTCTAAAGATATTAAAGATATAAAAGTAATTGATTATAAACATCATGGAAAGATAGAATTTCCAATTGCACAGTAGGTGATAAGATGATTAGTATAATATGTTCTGTTGGTAAGAACTTAGAATTAGGTAAAAACAATGATTTAATTTGGCATTTTAGTAAGGATTTAAAATATTTTAAGAATGTGACAATGGGTCATACGGTGGTTATGGGACTCAATACATATTATTCATTACCTGGCAATTTACCGGGTAGAAAAATGATAGTATTATCTCCTGATGCAAATATTGAGGGAGTAGAAAATTTACGTAGTATTGAAGAAGTCGTAGATAGGTATAAAGGGACAGAAGAAGAAGTATTTGTAATGGGAGGAGCATCTATATATAGACAGTTTCTTCCATATGCTGATAAACTATATTTGACGGAAATAGATGATGAGTGTACTGATGCCGATGTATACTTTCCAGAGTTTAATAGACGTAAATGGAAAAAGAAAACTTTGAAAAAAGATATGGAAAATGATATACAATTTAAGATGTGTTTATATGAAAAAAGAGAAAAAGATAGCTAAAAAGGTACTTTATTTCTCTTTTTTTATGAAAAATGTTAAAAAAGTGACAAAAAGTAAATTATTCGTTGACTTTTAAGCTTGACGGTGCTATTATTATATATTGGTAACACGTCTTTTTTCGGCGTGGAAATCTTTAAAAAAATATATGTTATTGGGGTGAAAAATTAATGGCTTATAAGTTGAAGCAAAGTGGTGATTATAGGAAAAGAAGAAACTTTTCTATGATCAAAAATTCGTTAGAACTAGACGATTTATTACAAATTCAAAAAGAGTCACATCAGTGGTTTGTAACAGAAGGGGTTAAAGAAGTACTAGAAGAGTTTTCACCGGTGGAAAGTTTTAATGGTAGTTTGTCACTAGAATTTAATGATTATGTATTTGACACACCTAGATACTCAATCAAAGAATGTAAAGACAGACAAATTACTTATGCTGCACCACTTAAGGTACAGACGAGACTTTTCAATAATGAAACAGGAGAAGTAAAGGAACAGGAAATATTCTTAGGTGATATGCCTTTGATGACAGATTATGGTACATTTATCATCAATGGTGCTGAGAGAGTTGTCGTATCTCAATTAGTTAGATCACCAAGTGTATATTTTTCAAGAGAGATTGATAAAAATGGTAAACCTGTATTTGCATCAAAAATCATACCTACTAGAGGTACATGGTTAGAGTATGAAACAGACGCTAAGGATGTTTTGTATGTAAGAATTGATAGAACTAGAAAAGTTCCTCTTACTACATTACTTAGAGCATTTGGTTTATCTAGTGATAAAGATATTCTAGATTTATTCGATAATAATGAATATTTAAAGAATACAGTTGAAAGAGATTCAACTAAGAATACAGATGAGGCTTTAATTGAAATATATGAAAAGTTAAGACCAGGAGAGCCAACAACTTTAGACAGTTCAAAGAACCAATTAATTACTAGATTCTTTGATAATTTTCGTTATGATTTAGCTAAAGTTGGTAGATATAAATTTAACCAAAGATTAAATATTACAGATAGATTGGTAGGAAAAGTACTTGCTGAAGATATAAAGATTAAAGGTAAAGTTAAATTTGCTGAAGGTACATTACTTACTAAGGATGTAGTAATGGAATTGGATAAGTACTTAAAAGAAGGATATGGAATGGTTGAAGCTAAGATCAATAATGACTTAGATGACCATAATATGATTCAAGTATTATATGTTTATTCACCATTAAATCCTAAAAAGAAAGTAAAAGTTATTGGTAACGATCAATCTATTAATGTAAAGACATTGACAATCTCAGATATTTATGCAAGTGTCTCTTATTATCTAAATTTAATGGAAGGTATAGGACATGACGATGAGATTGACCATTTAGGAAACAGACGTATAAGACAAGTTGGAGAACTTTTACAGAATCAATTTAAGATTGGTTTCTCTAGAATGGAAAGAGTTATTCGTGAAAGAATGACAACCCAAGATATGGAAACTGTAACTCCAAAAACATTAATTAATATTAGACCAGTAACAGCTGTTATCAAAGAATTCTTTGGTAGTAGCCAATTATCTCAGTTTATGGATCAGGTTAACCCAATTGCAGAACTTACTCACAAGAGAAGATTATCTGCTTTAGGACCTGGTGGATTATCTAGAGATAGAGCTGGTGTTGAAGTTCGTGACGTTAATGCTAGCCACTATGGTAGAATTTGTCCAATTGAATCACCAGAAGGACAGAACATTGGACTTATTACTTCATTAGCTAGTTATGCAAAAGTAAATGAATATGGATTTATAATGACTCCATATCGTAAAGTTGAAAATAGAAAGTTAACAGATCAAGTTGATTATTTAACTGCTTCTGAAGAACAAGACTTTTATATTTCTCAAGCAACAGTTAATGTTGATGACAATAATATGATTACAGATAGTCAAGTTGCTGGTAGATATAATGGTGAAAACGTTATCATTCCAGTTGATCAAGTTGACTATATAGATGTTAGTCCACAACAAGTTGTATCTATTACAACAAGTTTGATTCCATTCTTGGAACACGATGATGCAACTCGTGCTTTGATGGGTGCTAACATGCAACGTCAGGCATTACCTTTACTTACAACAGAAGCTCCATTTATTGGAACTGGTGTTGAATATGTAGCTGCTAGAGATAGTGGTGCAGTTGTTAAGGCACAAGCTGATGGTGTTGTTGAATATGTTGATGCAAAGAAGATTGTAGTTAAGAATGCTAAAGGTGAAGATACATATAACCTTGCTACATTTGAACGTGCTAACCAAGGTGAATGTACTAATCAGAAGCCAATTGTTAGAGCTGGAGATAAAGTTAAACGTGGTCAAATCATTGCTGATGGACCAAGTACTGATAAAGGTGAACTTGCTCTAGGTAAAAACGTTGTTGTTGCATTCATGACATTTAACGGTTATAACTTTGAGGATGCCGTTATCATGAATGAAAGATTAGTTAAAGATGATGTTTATACTTCACTACATATTGAAGACTACGAAATTCAATGTAGGGATACTAAATTAGGACCAGAAGAAATTACAAGAGATATTCCTAATGTTAGTGAAGAAGCAAGAAAGAATCTTGATGAAAATGGTATTATAAGAATAGGTACTGAAGTTAAAGAAGGAGATATTCTTGTTGGTAAGGTAACACCAAAGGGAATGGCAGATCTTACTAGTGAAGAGAAGTTATTACATGCAATATTTGGTGAAAAAACAAGAGAAGTTAGAAATTCTTCTTTGACAGTTCCACATGGTGGAGACGGAATAGTACATGATGTTAAGATATATACAAAAGCTGATAATGATGAAATGCCTAGTGGTGTAAGTAAAGTTATTAGAGTATATATAATTCAAAAGAGAAAAGTACAAGTTGGAGATAAGATGTCTGGACGTCATGGTAATAAGGGTGTTATATCACTTATATTACCACAAGAAGATATGCCTTATTTACCAGATGGTACACCAGTAGATATAATGTTAAATCCACAAGGTGTTCCTTCTCGTATGAATATAGGACAGATTCTAGAACTTCATATGGGTATGGCTGCTAAAAAACTTGGTGTTTATGTAGCAACGCCAGTACTTGATGGAGCTAAGAAAGATGATATTGCAGCAATGATGAAGGAAGCTGGAATGGAAGAAGATGGAAAGACAATCCTATACGATGGACGTACTGGAGAACCATTTGATAATCGTATCAATGTTGGTGTAATGTATATGATTAAGTTACATCACATGGTTGATGATAAATTACATGCGAGAGCTACTGGACCATATTCATTAGTTACACAACAACCACTTGGTGGTAAAGCTCAATTTGGTGGACAGAGATTCGGTGAAATGGAAGTTTGGGCTCTTGAAGCATATGGTGCAAGCCATGTATTACAAGAGATACTTACATATAAATCAGATGATGTTCTTGGTAGAGTAAAAGTATATGAATCTATTGTTAAAGGACAACCTTTACCAGATCCAAGTATTCCTGAATCATTTAGAGTATTAATTAAAGAGTTCCAAGCTCTTGGATTAAATATATCAGTTATAAATGAAGATGATGAAACAGTCAGCATCGCAGAACTTGAAAAAGATGATGAAGATGATGATATGCCAATAGCTGAAGAAATTCAAAAACCTGAATTATTCGGAGATATGGATAATGAAGAAGAGTCAGATTTGGATGAAGAAGATGAATTCGAAGATGACGATGAACTAGATTTACCAGATGAATATGGAGATGGTCTTGAAGACTTTAGCGATTTAGATGATATGGGAGGTGATTTCTAATGTTAGAAGCAAATAAATTTAAAGCTTTAAAAATAGGAATTGCGTCACCAGATGATATTAGAGCATGGAGTTATGGTGAAGTATTAAAACCAGAAACTATTAATTATAGAACTTTAAAACCAGAAAGAGATGGACTTTTCTGTGAAAAGATATTTGGACCTACACGTGACTATGAATGTAGTTGTGGTAAGTACAAGAGATTAAGATATAAAAATATCATATGTGATAGATGTGGTGTTGAAGTTACGAAGTCTAAAGTTCGTAGAGAAAGAATGGGACATATTGAACTTGCATCACCAGTATCTCATATATGGTTTGTTAAGGGTATTCCTTCTTATATAGGACTTTGCCTTGACATGTCACCAAGAGATTTGGAAGAAGTTATTTACTTCGTATCATATGTAGTTCTTGATCCAGGAGCTACGACACTAGTTAAAAAGCAAACATTATCTGATAAAGAATATAGAGCATACTATGAAAAATATGGTAATACATTCAGAGTTGGAATGGGTGCTGAAGCTATCAAGGAATTACTTAGTGAATTAGATCTTGAAAAAGAACTTGAAAGTCTTCAAAAAGAACTAGAAGATGCTACTGGTCAAAGAAAATTAAGATTAGTAAAGAGATTAAATGTACTTAATGCATTTAAGGAATCTGGTAATAGACCTGAATGGATGATATTGGAAGCACTTCCAGTTATTCCTCCAGAGTTAAGACCAATGATTCAGCTTGATGGTGGTAGATTTGCTACATCAGATTTAAATGATTTATATCGTAGAGTAATCAATAGAAATAATCGTTTAAAGAAACTTGTAGAATTGAATGCTCCATCAATCATTATTCAAAATGAAAAGAGAATGCTTCAGGAAGCTGTAGACTCATTATTCGATAATGGAAGAAGAGGAAGAAGCGTTACAGGTGCTGGAAATAGAGCACTTAAGTCTCTATCTAGTATGTTAAAAGGTAAACAAGGTAGATTTAGACAAAACTTATTAGGAAAACGTGTTGACTATTCTGGACGTTCAGTTATCGTTGTTGGACCAGATCTAAAGATGTATCAATGTGGTATTCCTAAGGAGATGGCTCTTGAATTATTTAAACCACATGTTATAAATGGTTTGGTATCTAGAGAATTAGCTAATAATATTAAATCAGCTAAGAAAATGATAGATACAAGAGATCCAAAAGTTTGGGATGTTGTTGAAGATATAATTAAAGAACATCCAGTTATGTTAAACCGTGCTCCAACACTTCATAGATTAGGTATTCAAGCATTTGAACCTAAGTTAGTATCAGGAAAGGCTATTAGATTACATCCATTAGTTACTACAGCATTTAATGCAGACTTCGATGGTGACCAGATGGCTGTACACGTACCTTTATCTGAAGAAGCAAAAGCTGAAGCAAGAATTCTTATGTTAGGTGCTAACAACATTTTAAGTCCAAAGGATGGAAAACCAATTGTTACACCAAGCCAGGATATGGTATTAGGTAACTATTACATAACTATGGAAAAACCTGGACATGAGGGTGAAGGAAGAATATTTAAGAATACTAACGAAGCATTAATGGCATACAACAGAAGAGAAGTAGATTTACATACAAGAATTGTTGTACCAGTAAATTCATTTAAACATAAAGTATTCTTAGATTCACATAAGAACCAATATTTAGTTACTACTGTTGGTAAGATAATATTCAATGAAATATTACCTGATTCATTCCCATATGTTAATGAACCAACAGATGAAAATATTGAAAGATATACACCTAATAAATACTTTATTGCTGCAGGTGAAAACATTCCTGAAAAGATTAAGGAAATACCTAAGGCAACAGCATTTAATAAGGGTACATTAGAAAAAATAATTGCACAAATGTTTAAGAAATATAGAACAACTGAGACTTCTATTATGCTTGATAAACTTAAAGATTTAGGATTTAAGTATTCAACATATGCTGGTATTACAATATCAGCTGCTGATGTTGTTGTAAGTAAGAACAAAGATGCAATTATCGAAGCTAGCGAAGCTGAAGTTAAGAAAGTAAATAAGCAATATCAAAGAGGTTTAATTACTGAAAAAGAAAGATTTGATTTAGTAATTGGTATCTGGGATAAAGCAAAGAAAGATATTGAAAAAGAACTTGAATCATATGCCAAGAGTGAAGAATATGAAGATAATCCAATATTCATAATGATGAACTCTAAAGCGCGTGGATCAATTTCAAACTTCGTTCAGTTAGCTGGTATGCGTGGTACAATGGCTAAACCAAATGGTGAACCTGTTGAAATACCTATTAAATCATCATTTAGAGATGGACTATCAGTATCAGAATTCTTCTTATCTACACATGGTGCTAGAAAAGGTAGTGCTGATACCGCTCTTAAGACAGCCGATTCTGGTTATATGACTAGAAGACTTGTTGATGTTGCACAAGATTTAATCGTAAGAGAAGAAGATTGTGGAACTACAGAGGGTGTAGTTGTATCTGCATTTAAGGATGATAAAGATGGTATTATTGAACCACTATATGATAGAATTTTAGGTAGATTTACAAATAAGAAAGTAATCAATCCAGAAACTAAAGAAGTAATAGTTGATAAGAATGAACTTATTACTGAAAATATAGCTGAAAAGATTATTGCTGCAGGTATTGAATCTGTAGAAATAAGAACTGTTCTTACATGTAGAACTGATCATGGTGTATGTTGTAAGTGCTATGGTAGAAACTTAGCAACAGGTAATGTTGTTGAAATAGGTGAAGCCGTTGGTACAATGGGTGCTCAATCTATTGGTGAACCAGGTACACAGTTAACCATGAGAACATTCCATACTGGTGGTGTTGCTGGTGGAGAAGATATTACACAAGGTTTACCTCGTGTTGAAGAATTATTTGAAGCTAGAACTCCAAAAGGAAAAGCTTTAATTGCTGAAATAGATGGTACTGTTTCTAAGATCGAAGATGTTAAAGGAAGAACTAAGATATATATTAAGAATGCTAATGAAGTTAGAGAACATTTAACTGCATATGGAGCTAAACTTAGAGTTGAAAAAGGCGATAAGGTTGTAGCTGGAGATAGACTTACTGAAGGTAACGTTAGTCCAAAAGAATTACTTATGGTAACGGATCCAAATACTGTACAACAATATATTCTTAAGGAAGTACAGAAAGTATATCGTTCTCAGGGTGTTGATATCAATGATAAACACGTTGAACTTATTGCTAGAAGAATGATTTCACAAATTAGAATATTGGATTCTGGAGATACTGACTTCTTGCCAAGCACAGTTGTTTCAATCAACAAATTTGCTGCTGGTAACAGAGATGTTATCTTACAAGGAAAGAAACCAGCTATTGGTCAACCAATATTACTTGGTATTACTAAATCAAGCTTACAGACTGATTCATTCTTAGCATCAGCTTCATTCCAGGAAACTACAAGAATCCTAACAGAAGCTGCTGTTAAAGGAAAGACTGATTACTTACATGGTCTTAAAGAAAATGTAATAATTGGTAAACTTATTCCTGCAGGAACTGGAGCTAAGGAATATATGGATATTGGTTATACATTGGAGAAGGAATTCTTCGATGATGAACCTGCTGAAGTTCTTGAAGAAAAATTCTTAGATTAAAAAAGACTAGAAATAGTCTTTTTTCTTTTTTATGATATAATTAAATAGAGGTGTAGTATATGGCAAATATGGGAAATCTTGGAAGATTTAGTGAAAGACTTAAGAAGATAGCAAGGAATAGACGCAACAGAAATAAAGAAGTATTAGAAGATAGTAAATATATATATCGAAATTTTCTTAGTGTTATGGCAGCAATACCAGGATATGTTTATGAAAATATACGTACTCCGGATGATAAACAAAAGAAAGAAATACTAATTAAGAAGGATAATAAAAAGATAAATAAGAAGTATTATAAAGTAGTAAAAAAAGAAGATTTAAAGGCTGAAAAAAAGGAAAAATTTGATAGAGTAGAAGAGAATATAAAAAATAATATCAAGGATGCCGTAGATCAGTCTAGAGGGGTAGAAGGATCAATTAGAATTCCTGAAGAATCTAAAGTAATAACTAGAGAAACTAATAAATTAGAGAAAATTAAGAATAAGAATATTATTCGAGGTATTCTTGCTAGAAAGGCAACACATAAAGAAATAGAAGCAAAGCCAGTTAGTGAAGAAATAAAGAATACTAAAGATGATGATAGAATAAAGAAATTAGAAAAAGATATTATTAAGAGTATTCAAAAAAATTTGTTAAAAACGAAGAATGAACTTGAAATGATTCAAAGTGAATTATATATTTTAAGTGAAATAAATGGAGATTCATTAACGGTTGAGAAGTGTAAGGAAGAAATAGAAAAGACCAAAAGATTACTAAAGAGAATAGAAGAGTTAAAAGCAAAATATGATTATCTTAAAGATAATTATGATTTTGAATATTTACTTGATGTGGGAGATAATGCTCTTGTTGATAAATTAATAGAATTAAGAGATGAGTTTGGTAAAGGAGAACTAAAAGTAGTTACTGAAGATTATAAGCTTTTAGATATATATAAAAGTTTATATTTGGAAATAGATCATTTACAGGATAAGACTATTGAATTTGACAAGGAGAAAGAAAAACAAAAGAAAGAATTAGAAGAAAGAGATATCGATTTTGAAGATTTAAAGTCAAATGTATACAATGTTGATAAAGTAAATGAAAAATATCAGTTTTTTATTAAGGAACAGAATGAACTGCTTAAGAAAATAGGCGAAGAGATCGGTAAAATTGATTCACATGAGGTAGTACATTATAACTTAGTGGGCTTTAGTAGATTATTTGGTCAATCATTAAAATTTATGGGATTAATGATGCTTAGCCCACTTAGAGGAATTATACCAGCAATTGCAACTGAGACAGCGATTACAGGTAACTTAATTAGGAATTTGCGTAAGAATGTGCATTATGAAGAACATAGAAGAATGGTCTATGAGACAACAGATTTTACTTCAGATGTACGTAGTGCGATTAATAATTTAGATATGGCTAGTCAAATGATTGATAGTACACTCGATGAGATTGTTCATTTAAAAATGGAATATAATGATGAATTTAAGAAGTATCAAGGAGATTTTGATGAATACCGTGATATTATGAAAAAAATTGGTAAAATAGAGCATGAAATGGTAAATAATAAAATAAAAATAGAAATGATGAAGAAGGTAGCAAAGACACAAGAGAAAGAAAATGTAAAAAAATTGGAACTTGTTAATAAATTAAATAGTGAGGAACAAAAAAATAGTTGAATATATTACATAAATATGATATACTTTAGTTAATAGTAGGAGTGTAGGTAAGCGATATACTCTTGTGGGAGGAAATTATGGAAAGTAAAAATATACATTTAGTAGATGAACATGGTGCTAATAGAGACGGTAATATCATATGTAGTATGGATATTGATGGTAGCGACTATGTTTTGTATATGATTGAAAGAGATAGTGAAAGTGATAACCTTTTCGTTTCAAAACTTATCAAAAATACAGATGGTACTTCAAATATGATGAATATAGAAAGTGATGATGAGAAAGCAAAAGTTGTCAATGTAGTAAAACAACTTGTTACTCATTCAATTAATAATGAAGCGGATACTTTAGTTGGTGGAAAAGTAACTTTAAGTGATGGAAAAGAAGTTAAAATTTCTAGTGTTTTGTTTAATAAAGAACAAAACTTTATGATTCCTAAAGCTTATATAACAACCGTAAAGAAACCAGTTACTAAAGTATGTGAAGATTTTTATAAAGTAGAAGTACCAAGCAAAGTTGAAGAAGAAACAGTAGAACCCGTTGTTAGTCCTGTTGTTGATGAAGTAATGCCAGAACTTGAAACAGTTAAGGTAGAACCTGTAGTTGATGAAGTAAGAAGCGAAGAAGAAAAAATAATGGATAGTTTAGCTGAAGGTACGCAACCAGTAGTACCAGAAGTAAAGGTTGAGGAACCAGTTCAAGTGGCACCAGCACCTGTGATTGAAGACGCTGTACCTCCAGTAGAGGTTAAGGTAGAAACTCCAGCAGTTAGTTTGCCAGAAACAGAAGATGTGGATGCTAAAATTAATGTAATTGCTGGACCAGAAGATGTTGTTCCTGAAGTTACTCCTGCAGTTGTACCGGCTGTTTCAGTAGAACCAGAAGAAAAAGATATACCGGTTATTCCAGCTCCTGTAATACCACCTGTACCTCCAGTAGTAACACCAGATGTACCAAAAGAAGAACCTGTTACAACAATACCTAAAGCTCCTGAAGCTCCAGGACTTGTGTTTGATGCTTCAAAGGAAACAAATTTAAGTTTAGCACTTGGAGAAGTTACAACAGAAAAACCATTACCTGTTGATAATGTTGAAACAATAAGAGAATTTGGTCAGGATGAGCCAGTAATGGCTACACCTGCTGCTGCAGTTGTACCTACTCCTGAAGAAGAAGTTATTCCAGCACCTGCAAAGGGTAGAGGCGGATTTGCTAATAATAAATTCTTTATGGTTATAGCTATTGCATTCTTCGTAGCTGCTTGTGTATTCTTGGGTTATGAAGTATTTCAATATTTTCAATTAACAAAATAAAAAGATGAGTAATCATCTTTTTTTTAATCTAATATATTATCTCTTTTTGAATAGATACATCCACAATAGTCTTGTCTATATAAATTATATTTTTTAGATAGGGCTATTGATTTTTTATATCCATCATCTTTTTTAAAATCTGAATATAGCCATTTAACGTGATATTTATTTTCTAATTCTTTACCTATTTCATTAATTAATTTAGAGTTTTTATAGGGGCTTACTGTCAAGGTAGAACAAAAATAATCATAGTTTAATTCTTTAGCTAATTTTGCGGTTTTTTCTAATCTTAAATTAAAGCAAATTGTACATCTAGCTCCACGTTCAGGGCATTTTTCATATCCTTTGATCTTTTCTTCATAGATATCGTTATCATAGTCGCAATCGATAATATCTATTTTACCTTCTTTATCTATTTCTTTGATTAATCTTATTTGTTCTTCTTTTCTTTTATTATATTCTTCGATTGGTGAAATATTAGGATTATAATAAAGGATAGTTATATCAAAATACTTAGTTAAGAAAGTGATAACGTGTGAACTACATGGAGCACAACAACTATGTAGTAGTATTCTTTTACGATCTTTAATCTTTGATAGTTCTTCTAAACACAATTTGTAATATGATTCCGTCATATACATCACCAGTAAGTATTATAGCACTTACTTTGATAAAATGGAATCAATATTTATATCATAATTATTATCAATGATATTATCAATAATGATGTTTTCTATTTTGTCAGTTAATATTTTATTTATTTTTCTAGCGCCATATTCTTGATAATTGGACTCATTTATTATTTCATCGATAACAGTATTACTAATATCTATTTTAGTATTATGGTATTTTTCTTTTAATTTATCTATTTCTTTATTTAAAATTATTTTTATATTATCTTCATTTAATCTGTTAAATAGAATAATATTATCTATTCTTCCTAATAGTGATATATTAAAATCTTCACTTGGATTGTTATTTTTAGCATTGAACCCAATACTTCTTGTATTTGAACAAGAATTTGATGTCATTATAATAATATTATTGTTAAAGTTAATGATATTATTTTTAGAATCAGTAATTTTACCATCTTCAAGTATTTGATACAAAAGGTTTAAAATACTGGGGTGTGCTTTATCTATTTCATCGAGGATAATAACTGCATTAGGATTATCTTTGATAATACTTAGAGCATATTTATTATCGTCATAACCAATATAACCGGGATTTGACCCCATAAACTTGTTAATAGAGGTAGTGTCGCTATATTCGGACATATCTAATTTGATTACTTTTTTAGATATTAAATTACCATAAGTAATAGCTAACTTAGTTTTACCAACACCACTAGGTCCAGTAAAGAGGAGAGATATACATTTATTATCTTTATATCCAAACTTTATTCTTTTGGTAATATTTATTAATTTACTAATGGCATTATCTTGACCAATAATCGTATTTTCAAGAGTACTTTTAATGTCTAAAATAATTCTTTTGTTATCTTTTAATATTTCATATATTGGGATCTTAGTTTTAGCATTTATTACTTCGGCAATGTCATTTATAGTTACGGATATTGTTTCTTTATTTTTGTTTATCATATCAGAATATTTTGTTTCTTTAATCTTATATTCATATGCTTTTCTAATATTATTTTCTTTAATATATAATTCTTTTTTGTTTCTTATATCTAATAAATTCTCTTTATTTTTACTTTTATTTGTAATATCTTTTATACTTACTTTACTACATACTTCATCTAGAATGTCAATCTGTTTATCGGGTCTAAATCTATCATATAAATATTTTTCTGAAAGAGTAACTAGACTATCGATAATATCATTGGTAATTTTGACATTATGATATTTTTCATAAATTGGTTTTAGTTTGTAGAGAATATCTAATGTTTCATTTATGGTTGGTTCATCGATATTTACAACTTGAAATCTTCTTTCTAGAGCTTTATCTTTAGAAAAATGTTTATTATATTCTTCTTTGGTAGTTGCTCCGATGCATCTTATTTTACCTCTAGCAAGTGCGGGTTTTAAAATATTGGAAGCATCAATTGCTCCTTCTGCTCCACCAGCACCAATAAGGGTATGTATTTCATCAATAAAAAGAATGATATCTTCATTATCTTCGAGTTCTTTTAAAATCTTTTTAATTCTTTCTTCAAATTCACCACGATATTTTGTTCCGGCCACAGCAGAGGCCATATCTAAGGAAATAATCTTTTTATTACTTAGTTTTCTAGGTACTTCATCTTTTTCAATGAGATTAGCTAAGTATTCGACAATAGCTGTTTTACCAACACCTGGTTCACCAATTAAAAGGGGGTTATTTTTGGTTCTACGGCAGAGTATTTCTTCGATTAAGTGTATTTCATTATCTCTTCCAATTACAGGGTCTATTTCATTTAATTTGGCCTTTTCACTGATGTTTATTCCTAAGTCATAGAGAAGTAATTTCTTATTTTGATTTTTTCTTTCATATATTTTAGCACTAAATTCGTCATACATATCATCAATGTCTAGATTCATACTTAACATAATTCTAATGGCAATTCCTTCGCCAACATCTAAAAGGGCTGCAAAAAGATGGTTTGTGGTAACTGTACTATCATTATTTTCTTTGCTATCCATAATGGCACTTTCAATTACTTTTTTTAGGAGTGGCGTATGAAGAAAAAATTCACTTTTTTTACTTCCTTTTCCAATAGTATTTAGTATTTCATTCTTAAATTTTTGATAGGTTAAACCATATTTGGCTAATTTAATTTTTATTTCATTATCACTATGTAATATAGCTAATACTAAGTGTTCTGTCCCAACATATGGATGTTTTAATTCTAACATTTCTAATTTGGCATTTGCTAAGATTTCACTTGCTTCTTCGCTGAAATTACTAATCATATTATCACCTTTCTAGTGTATCCTATGAATAGTATGGTGAAATAATAACAAATTAAAACATAAAAAAAGCAACTAATTTTTTAAGTCATTAATTGCTTTTTGATAATCATCACTATTAGTTATATAACTACCTGATACGGCAATATCTATTTTATTTTTTATCTTTTTAATTGTCGTATTATTAATACCGCCATCTACTTCAATGATGAGATCTTTTTTTAAAGTTCTAATGTAATCTATTCTTCTTTCAGTACTAGGAATAAAACTTTGTCCACCAAAACCAGGTTCAACACTCATTACTAATACCATATCGATAATATCAAGATATTTGATTAGTTTGGTTGGATTAGTTTTTGGTTTTATGGATAAGCCTACTTTATATCCTTTTGATTTAATTAAATTAAGAATAGATCTAATATCTTTTTCTATTTCAACATGGATAGTAATATTACTGATATTATCACACTTAAGACTATTAATATATTCTTCTGGATTATCAACCATTAGATGAATATCAAATGGCTTCCCAGCATATGTGCTAAGTTTATTTACTTCATCTATTGGTAGTTGATAGTTCGGAACAAAAGAGCCGTCCATAACATCAATATGAATATAATCAGTTGTAGTAGTATTTAACTTTTTAATACATTCTATTCGATCTTTGGCAGATAGAATAGAAGTAGATATTTTAACCATAGTATCACCTGTTTATGAAAGAACGGTAATTCTTATACCTGCTTTCTAATATTTTATTCTCTTTTACTAATTCTATAACATGACAACCATCTTCAGATACATGCATACAGTCACTGTATTTACAATATTCTAGGTTATCAAACATTTCAGGCATATTATCTCTAATATCTCTTTCGGTCATATTATGGAAGTCTATTTTAGAGAACCCTGGAGTGTCAACGATAAACATATCATCTATACTATAGAGTTCAGTGTGTCTCGTCGTATGTTTTCCTCTACCTAGAGCCATCGATATTTCATCTGTTTTAAGTTCTAAGGTAGGATCAATTTTATTTAATAATGTAGATTTACCAGCACCACTTTGTCCAGTAAATACAACAGTTTTATTGCTTAATAGTTTTATTAATTCATCTTTATTGGTAGCTAAATGTATACCAATATTTTTATAGTAGGCAATATATTTATCTATTTCTTTTCTCTCATTATTATCTAATAGATCTAATTTAGAAAAGTATATGATAGGAACAATATTGTTATATGAAATTATTGTTAATGTTTTATCAAGAAGATATGAATCAAAATCAGGATGTTTTACACTTGTTACAATAACAGCTATATCAATATTAGCTACATTTGGTCTAATCAATTCATTCTTTCTTTTTTCAATATCTAAAATGTAATTATTTTTTTCATCAAATGTAACATAATCTCCCACTAGAGGAGTGGAATTATCTAGTCTAAATTTTCCCCTAGGTTTACATACATATAGTTTACCATTAGCTTTAACAGTGTAATCGTTACTAATGTTTTTAACAATAATTCCTTTCATAAATCACTTCCGTACTATTCTGTTGTTTCGGCTTCGCTACTTGGTTTTGGTTCTTCATAAGTAGCATTTAATTTAATTTTTAATGTAATTCCTTCGATAATAGCATCACCAACAGGTCTTGATTGTTCAATTATAGTATTTTTATTAAAGTTACTATATTTGCTTCCTGGAATAGTATTTCCAGCACTATCTGTAACAACAAGATTTAGTTTATATTCTCCGGCAAATGCTACGACATCTGATAAAGTCCATCCTTCGTTAACCATATCAGGATATTCATTAACAATATTAGGAATATATAAGGTAATATTATCTCCTTCTTCAATAAGTACTTTTTCAGCTTTTTCGTCAAATTCAGGACTTTGAGCAATAATTATATCTTCTTTTCCTTTATATTTTTCTTTATCTTCGACATCTTTCTTTTCTATCAAAACATTAATACCATATAATTGTAATTTTGCTTTTGTTTCATTATAATCACTACCAACATAATTTTCTAGGTAATGATAAGTACCACCAATAGATTCATAGATGATTATTTTATCACCTTTTTTTCTAGTGCTTCCAGCTTTTGGTGACGTTTTAATAACTGTACCTTCTTCCACGGTGTCACTATTTTTTTCTTTAATATCATAAACGAACCCAGCTTCAGTTAAAATATCTTCAGCTTCAGTAATTGTTTTTCCTACGATATCTGGTACTTTGGCTTCTTTTGTATCACCGGTCATAAGCAACCAGAAGATACCTCCAGCAATTAACAGTAATAAGAAGAAACAAGCAAGAACTATTAATAGGGTATTTTTCTTTTTAGGTTCTTCCATAAAATCTTCATCTTCTTCAAGATCTTCCGGTTTGATTTCTTTAACTAATTCTTCAGTTATTTCTTCAGTTTCTTCTCTAGGTTTTTCAACTACTTTTGGTGCTTTTTTCTTAGGTGCTGCTGTCGTTATTTCTTCAGCACTATCGAAATCGTTTTCTGGATAAACAAAACTTACTTTTTTATCATTAGCGTGTTCTTCGGAAAGGCAAACTAATAAATCTTCGTGCATTTCTTTAGCACTATCATATCTATTTCTTGGATTTTTAGCCGTAGCTTTAAGTAAAATGTTTTCTACGGATTGTGGAATAGATGGATCTTGTTTTCTAATGCTTGGAATCTTATCTTTCATATGTTTTAAAGCAATTTCGACAGCATTATCACCTTTAAATGGAACAGATCCAGTTATCAATTCATACATCATAATTCCTAGTGAATAGATATCACTTTTAACGGTAGCACTCTTTCCACTAGCTTGTTCTGGTGGAAGATAGTGAACACTACCCATAACAGAATTTGTTTGGGTAAGCTGCGTAGCATTTAAGGCCATAGCAATACCAAAATCAGTTATTTTAACACGACCATCATCTTCGATCATAATATTTTGTGGTTTAATATCACGATGGATAATATATGATTCGTGAGCATGAGCAATACCATCAGTTAATTGAGTCATTATATCAATTACTTCGGTTAGTGTAAGCGTTTCACGTTTTTTTAGTAATTGTTTTAATGTTTTACCATCAATATATTCCATGACGATATAATGTTCTCCATCTTCTTCGCCAACATCGTATACTTCGACAATATTTGGATGAGAAAGATTGGAAACTGCCAATGCTTCACGCTGAAAACGACGAATGAATTTATCGTCTCCGGATAAATCGCCACGTAATACTTTAACGGCGACATTTCTATTTAAAATGGTATCTTTGGCAAGATAAACGTTTGCCATACCACCTTCGCCAATGCTTTTAACGATTTCATATCGATCGTTAATTTTTTGCCCCTTTGATAACATTATAATTCACCACTTTCTTTTT
>JAEEZV010000004.1 GCA_016291995.1 Caryophanales bacterium | reverse complement strand
GTATAATGTATCTTACTATTCTTAAGAGCTAGTGATTTATTAATTATATTACTCTCTGTTTCCTTGTCATTATGATTTACATTTACCAAGTATTCTTCACTACCTCTACATATATTAGAAAACTTAAAATCTATTTTACAACCACTATGACATAAATCAATGTCTATCTCTTCATTTACATCTAAGTTATTATAAAACTTAATAATCTCAGTCTTTCCCTTTCTAATTATATATCTTTTCTTAACACGTAAACTATTGTCAAAACTATACTCCGTAATTTTTACATCATTACATATAATAAATGTCAAATCATATTCACCACTAGTATATTCAATATAGTATTCTCCACTACCAAGTAATGTAATTTCTGTATCATCTATTTTAACCTTATCGCTATCACTAGTTATTACCTTATCTATTAATATCTTATTCATTAACTTATTCTCCAGATATTTCTTTTGCCTTATCCAAGTATTTATTATATCCTTCTTTTTCTATTTCTTCAGATAATCTATAATCACCCGTATCCACAATAGTACCATTAGTAACTACATGTACATAATCAGGTTTAATATAATCAAGTATCTTTGATAAATGCGTAATAATTAAAATAGATGTATTAGGATTTTCTTTTTTATAATTTGCTATATTCTTAGCAACAATCTTTAAACTATCAACATCTAGTCCAGAATCAAGTTCATCGAGAATAATAAATGAAGGATGCAATAACTTAAGTTGAAGTACTTCATTTTTCTTTTTCTCTCCCCCAGAAAAACCTACATTAAGTGATCTATGTATTAAATTCTTATCCATTTTAAGTTCATCTGATGCCATCTCACATTTCTTGATAAAATCATATAGACCAACTTGTTTTCCCAAATGACTAGACATAGCAGTTCTTAAAAAATCTTGATTACTTACTCCATCTATTTCAAGAGGATATTGCATAACTAAAAATATTCCCATTCTACTTCTTACATCCGTAGATAATTTAGTAATATCTTCATCATTAAAAATAATATTTCCACTAGTAACTTTATAATTATTATCTCCCATTATAACTCTAGATAATGTAGATTTACCTACGCCATTAGGTCCCATAATAACATGAATACTACCATCTTCTATATCAAGATTAAAGTTCTTTAATACTTCTTTATTCTCTACTTTAACATTAAGTTTTTTAATTGATAACATCCCCATCACCAACATAAATTATACAATAAAACACCATAAAAATAAAGATAATTCACCAATTTGAATTATCTTTACCATCTATTTATACCATGTACCACTAATATTTGCACTATCAGAAGTTGGTGTCGGATTAGGTTTATCTACAATCGTAAGTATTGGCATCTTAAAGGCTGTACCAAACAAATAACATACTCCTGGTGCTAATGACTTAATTTTAGCTAATGTATTACCATTTATATTAGGAAGTGTATCTGTCACAAACTTAATATCCACATGATTAAACATCTTAAATACCGCAAAGTTAGAACATTGACTCACCGTAGTACTACTAATTTCTGAAGGTCTCTGACTAATTATTCCTAATAGTAACCCATATTTTCTACCTTCCTTGGCTATTCTATCAAAGATATTGTAACCAAGTACCTCTGTATCTATATCATTTTGAATATATCTATGTGCTTCCTCTAATACGATATGGATTGGCATAGTACCTCTATTTGCTAAACTAGTAACATAATCATATAGAATTCTAGAATATATCTTAACAATTGCTTTAGCAAATCTATCATCTACATAATTAATATTAAAATTAACTACCTGACATCTTAAATTACCATTCTTATATAACAAATATTTAATAAAATCATCTCTATTTAAATATCTATCAAAACTAAAATAATTAGCATAATCACTATTAATTAATGCATTTAATCTAATCTTAATGATATTTGCATAATCAAATACCTTATTACTACTGAAAATACCCTCACTAATTAAAGCAAACTCTAATGCATTATAAAAGTCCATTATCGTATACATATAACTTCCATCAGGTAACTTAAGTTGCATTTCATTAGTACAAAATTGTTCTAGATAACCAATAACTATTTCAATATCAGCACATTTACCCATCTCATCAATAGCAATACATTGTCTAATATTCCTAGTCCATCCACCCTTAGTTAAATTTACCTCTAAATTTATTTCTGGCGTAGCAAACTTTGTAAGAACCGTTACTATCTTATTTCTAATATCATTATGACTAGTGCCAGAAAATATTACATCCAGTAGACTCCTAGCTATAATATCATTTTTCTGACTACCCACATTATTACTATTATCACAAAAATAACTAACTAATTTTAAAGCCTTCTCTACAATTGATATTTGTCTAGTATCACTAACATTTAATAAAAGACATATATCATCAACAGATAATAACCAAAAAGGAATAAATAACTTTTCAAAATTTGTATTCTTTATATCGGTAGTAAATACACGATAATTTAAATTATTATTTACTCTTCCTATTTCATTAAATGCTTGTTGATACTCTCCATATGCATCAAATAAGAATATTGATGTATTTAATGGTAATCTTTTCGCATCATAAAATATTCCTTGTAATAGTCTTGATACAAAATAACTTTTACCAGATCCACTATTACCAAATATTGCAAAATGATTAGCAAAGAAAGAATTGATATCTAGACATACTTGATAGTCATTATATACATATGATTTGCCTATTCTAACTAAATCAGCATTATTACCAACACCATATATTAAATCTAGTTCTTCTTTTGTCGTAAGCCTACATGGACTACCAAAAGGAGGCATTAAAGTAATACCACTAACAAATATCTTATTGATAATTTCACCAATCATATGAACTTCCATTGTCGTATTAGATAAACCAATAACTTCGCCAATATATCTATTATTAAAAGTTACATTCTTACCAACAAGATTATCAACTTGATATATATTTATACTTAAACTAACATAAATAATACCATCTTTAATACTGACTATCTTCCCTATCATATTCTTTTTCTCCTAGTATAATTTTATCTTATTTATAAGAAAAAAGCAACAATAGTTGCTTTATTATTCTATATATCCACTCGTTGGCAAAGTATACATATCATCAGTTATAGTTTGATATCTACTGCCATCATAATGATCCATAAAACCATTTTGTGCTTTATATATTTCACCGGTATCTGTATCGTATACTCTCTCATAACCTAATGTCGCATCACTTTGCTTTTGGCTAATAATATCATATGAATTATTTCTCTTTTCCCAAGAATCCATAATCATATCAGACATTTCATTATATACTTTTTGATTAGCCTGTATTGTCGACATTAATGTTGATTCCTCATTATTAAATCCATTAATAAATTCTTGGCTAAATTCCATTGTAGATAAACAATAATCAAGTATTTTTTGCCAATTATTAAATTCTTCAAGTGGAGCGGTCATTAAAATAGTATTATAAACATTAAGCGGCCATACATCAATCTGTGGACTAAACAAATTAAACATATTACTACTTACATAATAACTACCCGTATCAGCCACAGTAGCAGTAAATAAGCCCAATGCAGCCTTTCCATTACTATCTGTAAATGATGCTCTTAAAATATCTCCACCAATTGGATTTTGTCCTAAATTATCAATGACTGTAAAATCATTCAACATTGGAAAATATTCCCCTTTAGCATCATTGCTATTAGCATAACTTGCCGTCTCATTCCATACCTTAAAGAATCCTTCCGTTGTTTGTGGATCAATTACTGGTGTACTGGCAAACATAACAGATGGATAATATGTCTTTTGCCAATTTCTTGCAGATTCACTCTTATTAAAGCCCTCTAATTTCATATCAAACAAAAGCATATATGTTGTATTTAATGGATTATATACCTTAAAACTATAATGAATATAATCAACGGGCGCCACATCTACTTTCCATCCTTTAGGTATCATTAAAGATACTAGTCCATTGTCATATTTTTCATACTTAACCATACTAGCTTCGTTTCTAACTATTTTAACTCTAGGTTCACCAAAAGCAAGTACTAATCCTACACAACATAGTATTAAAAATATTCCCCCAATAATAGACCATGTAATAATCTTTTTCTTATTATCTTTCTTAACTTTCTCTTTTTTCTTTTCCATAGAACACCTCTACCCTAATTATAACAAACATTATGAATATCTGTTAATAAAAAAAGAAAATTAATAAAACTTTACACAAAAAAAAATCTAGCCGAAGCTAGATTACAAATCTAAATGGCGCCTGATGTAGGACTCGAACCTACGACCTATCGGTTAACAGCCGAGTGCTCTACCGACTGAGCTAATCAGGCAAAATTTCGAATTGCTACTTAATTATACAAAAAAATATTATGAAAATCAAGCCTTTTTGTGCATTTTTATTAAAATTAAAAAAAGAAGTCTTTTTTGACTTCTAATTATTTTGTTATAATTTGACCTTTCTGAACATCATTTCTACCGACATCTTTTAAAAGTAATCCTACATTATCCCCTTCTTCGGCATAATCTAGATGCTTTCTAAACATTTCAATGCCAGTAACCGTTGTTGTTAATCCTGCTACCTTAACAACATCATTCAACCTAATTGATCCTTTATCAATGTGACCAGTTACAACAGTCCCACGTCCTGTGATAGTAAATACATCATCAATAACCATTGAGAATGTTCCATCATTAAATGTTTGAGTTTTACTAAGAGTATCAGTTGATGTATCATTCTTTTTTAAAAATCTAGAACCAACTATTAAAACAGCTACGATTATTACTATTATTAATGTTATATTCATAATTCACCTCATTAATTATAAACTCTAGTACCTACTTTTTCACCTTTAACAAGTTTAGTAAGTCCCTCTTCATCATTAATATTCATAACGACAATATCTATTTTATCATCCTTGCACATTTTAATAGCACCTAAATCCATGATGCCTAATTCCTTACTGATTACTTCATCAATGCTTACCTTATCATACATTACTGCATCAGGATATTCATCAGGATCCTTATCATATACTCCGTCGACATTAGTAAGTTTTACTATCATGTCTGCTCCAATATCCTTAGCTCTACCTGCTGAAGCTGTATCTGTTGAGCATCCTGGTTTACCCGTTCCACCACTAAATACAACAATCTTACCTTCACGTATTGCTTCCAATGCCTTTGCACTATCTAAGTCTTCTGCCATTGGCGCTGCCGTATGAAGTCCACTTTGTAAATATGCCGGACAGTCGTTACGATTAAAAAAGTCATATAATGCTAAGCCATTCATAACTGTTCCTAGCATTCCCATATAGTCAGCAACTTCACGTGTAATTACTTTGGATGTTCTACCGCCTCTCATGAAGTTTCCACCACCGGGTACTATACCTATTCCAACACCCATATCATGTACTTTTTTAATTCTTTTTGTAATCATATCGACATATTCATCATCTATACCTCTATGATCTGCATTAGATCCAGCAAGTGATTCACCAGATAATTTAATTAAAATATTCATCCTACACCTCTATATCTTTAAATATTTTCTAACAGCTCTATAACTACCAAACATACCTACAAGCAATCCAATTATTAATAATAATCCAGAACTATATAAAATGAATGGTAATGGAGTGACTAATTTACCTAAAGATGATGAGAATAATTCACCACCCAAATAATTATATAATGTCGTATAACCATAACACATTAAAACTATTGGTATGATAGAACCAATAATACCAATAAATGATCCCTCAATAATAAATGGAATCTTTATTGCCATATTAGAAGCTCCGACTAATCTCATAATTTCTATTTCCGTTTTCCTAGAGAATATTGCCAGTTTAATTGTGTTAGCAATTAAGAAAGCTGTAACAAGTATCAAAGCAACTACTCCGCCAATACATACCTTTTCTACAACTCCAAAGATTGTAATAACTGATTCAATATATTCTTCACCATAATTAACTGAAAAGATATGATCTATTTTCTTAACCTTACCAGCTGTTTCACCAATTAAATCGATATCTTCAACCTTTATCTCATAACTATCGAGAAGTGGTATTGTCTCTTCTGTCCAACTATCCACAATAAGTGCAAATCTAGGATCTAATTCTTTTGTTTCCTTTGCATAATCTTGTTTAGATTTAAATGTAATATCTGCAATATTATCAAGTCTCAAAATATTATCTTTAACTTGTTTTATTTCGTCTTCCGTAACTTCACTATCTAAAAACACTACAATAGATATATTACTACTTACATGTCTAGTCATTTCTTCAACATTATATGAAAGTACTATTGATATAGCTACGACAATTAATGTAATTGTAATACAAGAAATTGAAGCAAGAGATAATGAGAAATTTCTAAATACACTTTTAAAGGCATCACGGAAATACCTATTTATACTTCTAAGAAACTTCATAATACTTACCTCTTTCATAGTCTTTGACTATCTTACCTTCACTTATTACCACAACTCTTTTCTTCATGGCATTAACAATATCCCTATTGTGTGTTGTCATAATAATTGTTGTCCCCATCTTATTGATATCATCTAAGACTTTCATAATACCCATACTTGTATCCGGATCCAAATTACCCGTAGGTTCATCGCATATCAAAAGTTTTGGATTATTGACAATAGCTCTCGCTATAACCACCCTTTGCTGTTCTCCACCAGCAAGTTGATCTGGATATACTCTTGCCTTATTCTTAAGTCCTACTAAATCTAACACTTCCATAACTCTAGCTCTTATTTTTTTCTTGTCATAATTAAATACTTCCATTGCAAAAGCTACATTTTCAAATACTGTAAGTCTAGGTAATAATTTAAAATCCTGGAATACTACACCTAGTTTTCTTCTCAGCATATAGACCTTTCTATCTTTAAGTTTTGCAACGTTTATTCCACCTATCATAATAGATCCCCTATCTGGTTTTTCTTCCCTATAAAGCATCTTAATAAGTGTACTTTTACCGCTACCACTAGCACCAATTACAAAAACAAATTCCCCTTTTGATATAGTTAAATCTACATCATATAAAGCAACTGTTCCTGTTTTATATGTCTTTTGAACATCTGTGATTCTTATCAAATCCATAACTACACCTACCTTCTTTATTTATGAAGTTCTATATTTCTTTCTAAGCGTTGATTCATATGTATCAAGTATTAAAAAGAATGCATTCTTATCAACTTCTTTAACTAACTCTTTTAATTTAACATACTCTAATGTCGGTATAACTGACATTAGCATCTTTTTCTTCTTATTTGAGTATCCTCCTCTAGCATTAACTAAAGTAACATCATAATTAAGTTTATCATTGACGTATTCTTGTACTTCCACAGGATTATCAGTAATAATATAAAATACTTTATTATCTGATACCCCAATAGTCACCTTATCTACGACATAGGAAGACACCAAAAGGGAAATAATTGAGTAAATTGCCATATGCATTCCAAAAGTAAGTCCACCTAACAAGATTAATACAACATTTATAATCGTATTAGCCGTTCCAATACTTATATGCAAATACTTATGGCAAGCATCATATATGGCATAAAAACCACCAGGACTATATCCACTGTTTTTAATAAGACCATTAGCATATCCTGTAAGCGCTCCACCTATTACAGCAATTAAAAATAATGAAGTATTACCTAAATCTATTAAATTAGCTATATAAGATGATCCCTTTACAAATATTGGGGTCATAAAAGTCATAGCTAACATCTTTATTCCATAATCAAATCCCAAAAACATCAGTCCTATCATTAAACAAAACAAGTTTAATATAAGTAATATTATTGAAATATCGATATCCATAATATTATCAAGTAATATTGCTAAGCCACTACTTCCTCCGACTACAATGTTATATCTCTGATAAAACAGACTAAATGCAAACGCCGAAAGAAAAGCACCAAGCAAAAACAATACTAAATTCTCTATAAAATGTTTTTTTCTTAAATCTTCTAAAAAAGCATTAATATCAAACTTATTCATATTTACCACTCCTACTACTAACTTCATAAGAGTCACATACTAAATAGAATATCTTCTTGTCAATTTCTTGCAATCCTTCTTTAACAAGGAAATACATTTGCGTTGGAACAACAGCAAGTATTAATGTTTCTCTATCATCAGTATATCCACCATGTGCATCAATTATTGTACTTCCTACTTCAGGTAATGATACTAAGAAATCTCTTACTATATCATCCTTATCCTTATCTACAACAATATAAAAGGCTTTACTATTAGATATTCCCAATAATACTTTATCCGTAAATATTGAAATAAGATATGCAACTACTACTGCATACATCATAGTTTCCCAAGAAAATACTAATTTACCAGCTACAATTATCAAACTATTTATACATATCATTGCATGCCCCATTGTTACTTTAGAATATTTAGTTATTAAATTACCAATAATATCCGTACCTCCAGTACCAAATCCACTTTTATAAATAAGTCCTGATCCAATACCGCAAAATACTCCACCTAAAATAGCAATGACTATCATTTCAAGATTTTTAAAATCAATTAAATTAGTAATATAAGCCGTTAAACTAACAAAGATAGGATATAATAAAGATCCAACTATTTGATTTTTAGTATCCTCTACGCCTAAAAAGAAATAACTAATAATTAGTAATACCAAATTAGCAATCATAATAAATGTAGATGGATTAATACCAAAACTAGAAAGTACTATTGATATACCACTAACACCAAAACAAACTATATTATATCTAAGGAAAAACAAATTAAACGAAAATGCTACGATTAAGCAACCCAAAAGAAGCATAGCATATCTTTTAACTATATTTCTCTTTTTAATTCTTTCAACTAGTTTTTCTACTCTTTGTTCTCTTAACTTCTTAAATATCATAGCTAACTCCTTATATTCTTTTCTAACATTTCACCTATTTCGCCATCTAAAACCCTATCTACATCACTAGTCTCATATCCACTATCATTATCTTTAACAAGTGTATATGGACACATTACATAACTTCTTTTACCACTACCAAACCCTATTGTCATCATATCACCTTGAATACCTTTAATTTCTTTATTCTTTTTCTCAAGTTCAAGATAATATAATTTGTTTTTTAAAACATTCATTGCTGTTTCTCTATTTCTAATCTGACTACGTTCGTTTTGACAAGTAACAACAATTCCTGTAGGAATGTGTGTAATTCTAACTGCTGAATCAGTAGTATTTACTCCCTGACCCCCAGGACCACTACTCCTATAAATATCAACTCTGATATCACTATCATTTATTTCTATATCAATATTATTATCAATCTTTGGAGTAACTAAAACTGAAGCAAATGATGTATGTCTACGTTTATTCGCATCAAATGGACTAATTCTAACTAACCTATGTACACCCATTTCACCCTTCAAGTATCCATAAGCATACTTTCCATTTACTTCTAACATAACAGACTTAATACCTACTTCTTCACCCGGTTGCCTATCCAATTCTGTATACTTATATCCATTCTTTGAAAAATATCTCGTATACATTCTAAGTAACATATCAGCCCAATCACAAGCTTCTGTTCCACCAGCTCCAGAATGTATTTCTAAGAAACAATCACTTTTATCATATTCTCCTGATAAATATGTTTCAGTTCTAAGTCTTTCAACATTCTTTTTTATATCTACATATTCTTCATTAATAACATCTAACATATCATTATCTATATCCATATCAAGTAATTCCATATTAGATACTATCTTATTTTTAACACTACTTATATCATTAACTAAATTGTTAAGATCATTGTATTCTTTTAAATATTTATCCTTATCTGGATTATTCCAAAAAGATGTATCATTAATAATTTTATTTAATTCATCACATCTATTAATTTTACTATCTAAGTCAGGAATACCTCCATATATCATTTATATCATTTAAAAGAGTACTGTAACTATTTATTACCTCTCTTTTATCCATCCATATCACCAATATAATTTTACTACAAAATTACTATTTTTTAAAGTATAAAACAAAAGAAAGATATATTTTTTATCTTTCTTTCTATTAATTGTCATTATGACTTTCTAATTTAACCAAAACTTCTCTTGGCTTAGAACCATTCGGAGGTCCTATAATTCCTCTTTCTTCAAGTAAATCTACAATTCTTGCTGCTCTATTATATCCAAGTCTAAACTTTCTTTGAATTAAAGAAGCACTTATTTTACCTGTTGATACTGCAAAATCAACTACTTCATTATATATTGGATCATCATATTCCTCTTCTGAAGAATAATCATCCCCACTACTAGAAGTCATACCACTATCTGAACTTCTATCGACAGTAAGTGATTCATCATATACCGCTTTTTGTTGACCTATCGTATAATTAACTAATTTCTCAATTTCTTCTTCAGATACAAAAGCACCCTGTATTCTCATTGGAATTGATTCACCCATTGGTAAGAATAACATATCACCTTTACCAAGCAGCTTCTCAGCTCCACCCATATCCAAAATAGTTCTAGAATCTATCTGACTAGATACTGCAAAACTAATTCTAGATGGAATATTAGCTTTAACTACACCTGTAATTATATCCGTAGATGGACGCTGTGTAGCAACGATTAAGTGAATACCTGCTGCACGAGCCATCTGTGTAATTCTCATAATTGAATCCTCAACCTCTTTAGCAGCTACAAGCATCAAATCAGCCAACTCATCAATAATAACTACAATATATGGTAATTTCTTATATTCTGGATGTGACTCACAGAACTTATTATATCCAACAATATTCTTATTCTTAGTATGTTCTAATAGTTCATAACGTCTTTCCATCTCTAAAACTATATTTTTAAGAGCAATAGACGCCTTTTTAGGATCTGTTACTACTGGACAAAGCAAATGAGGTACCCCTGCATACATTGAAAATTCTACTTTCTTAGGGTCAACCAAAACAAGTTTTACCTCATCTGGCTTACATCTCATCAAAATAGATGCAATAATACAGTTTATACATACTGATTTACCACTACCAGTAGATCCAGCAACAAGTAAGTGTGGTGTTGAATTAATTTCACACCATTTTACTCTACCCATAATATCTTTACCAAGTCCAACAGCCAAAATTGTCTTTTCATTAATTTCTGGCATACTCTGGAATACTTCTTTAAACGATACACTAGCATTTACCTTGTTAGGAAGTTCTATACCTATCGTATTTTTTCCAGGTATTGGTGCTTGTATTCTGACATCTTTAGCAGCCATAGCTAAAGCAATCTCTCTTTGAATACCCAATAGTTTATTAACCTTTGTACCAGCCTTCAAATCTAACTCATACTGTGTAACTGTAGGTCCAATATTAACTTGTACAATCTTACCAGATATTTCAAATACCTTAAGAACATCCTCAAGTTTTTGAATATTAGCCTTAGCATTCATTTCATTTTCTTTACTATTAATATTCTTAACCGTCTTAAGTAAATTAATAGATGGTAATTTATAATTAATATTCTCAACTACTTCTTCTTTCTTTTCTTCAGTATCTGTATCTGTAGTTTCCTTAATTGGAATATCATTATCTACATCTTTTTCTTCTTTTCTGTTAGTAAGTTCTTCAATTGATGAAATTACTATCTTATTGTCACTAACTTCTTCTTCCTTATCATTAGTATTTATTACTGTTTCCTTTTCTTCTTCCTCGTCATCTTCTTCATCATCACTGCTAAATTTTGGCATCTTAACTTTTGATAATGCACTCAAAATAGAAGTATTAAAGACAAGAATAAGTCCTAGTATAATCAAAGTAACCACTACGATAATTATTCCATCTTTAGAAAATGCCCAATTAAATACATATGATAATAGTGCTCCGATTATTCCACCACCACAGTTTTTAATAACTTCAGGTGATTTAAATGCTAACATCACATTCTTAAATGTTTCACTTATCATAGCACTAGAGCCATCTTTTTTAACATATTCTAAATGTAACAATGTTAAAACAGCCATTGATATCAAATAAGCACCAATAGAAGCTCTTGAAATAGTCTTAGGACTTTTTCTTTTAACTATCAAATATACTCCAAGTACTAAAAATAATATTAGCAATGGAAAATATGCTACTCCTACTAAAAACACAGAAAAACTTCTGATAAAATTACCAGCTCTTCCATATCCTAACATTCCAATAATAGAAAGTAGTATTAAAAGTACTCCCATTACTTCATTTCCATATTCAAATTTTTCACTTTCTTTTTTACGTTTTCTTTTAGCCATTTGATACCTCCACCTATAATAAATTATAGCATTTTTAAGGCTTTTTGTAAATATTCCTAATGATGTCTAGAACTATCTCCCATCACTTTAGGATTCTTTAAACTATCAAGTTCTTGTTTTAACCCTTCAATTTCCTTTGTCATTGAATAAGTACTTACCCCATATTTATATCTCTTACTATTAAACAAATCTTCAAATACTGTTTCTTCTATTTCCGTTACCGGTTCACTATAAAAATTTTCATCATCCACAAGTGGATAATTTAAAGGTAAACGACTTTTCTTCACATCAAAGCCATTCCCTTTTAATATATCTAATACTCTTTCTTCTTTTAATCTAGTTTTAACCTTATCAGTATTTAAAAATTCTTCAATTTTCTTACACAATTCATTTCTTTTTTTATTCGCATACATTACATGATATCCATTAAGATAATAATCTTCTTCAACTTGTCTTACTTCGACCACTCCATCAGGATTATTTGCTGGTTTTAATAATGTAATAAGATAATTATATTCATCTTCCTGAATTTTACATGCCACCAAGTCTAAGAAGTCTACTGTATATGCATCTATTCTACTATACTCATCTTTATCCCATTTGTTGGATAATTTACTTTCCCTATTGTGTCCAATTTCCACAACTCTCATTTTATCTGCTTGTTCCCTTCCTATTGCCCTTCTTTAATTCATCTATTTCTTTTTGTAATCTTTCTATTTCCTCATGCATATGGTACATTGACATTCCAACTCCCACTTTCTTACTATCCGCTAACTTTTGGAACACATCTGGTCTAACAGAAGTAACTACTTCTGGATACTCATCACTATTAGAATATATCTGATGAAGACGACTAGTATAAGCTGGAAATCCTGCATCTCTAAGTACTTCAAGAGGACTTTCCTTATCCAGCAATGGTTTAACTTTTT
Source organism: Caryophanales bacterium (assembly GCA_016291995.1). Classification (GTDB taxonomy): domain Bacteria; phylum Bacillota_I; class Bacilli_A; order RF39; family UBA660; genus RUG705. The sequence goes on along the minus strand of JAEEZV010000004.1, from coordinate 5,383 downwards.
CAGCATTTAAATAATTTTCTAATCTTTTACATAGATTATTCTTAAATTTATTCGCATATGTTTGATAAGAGCCATCTTTATAAAAATCTTGACTAACTTCTCTTACATCTATATATCCATCAAGTCCTTTATAAGAATCAACTACTTTTGTTATAAGAAAATTCATCTCACCACAATTAACTACATCTAAGTATTCACCATTATATGGTTCTATTTCACCCCATGTAGCATTTAATCTTTCATCTTCATTTGACCCAAACTCTAACTTCTTCATAATACCTCCAAATACTATCATATCTCAATATAATTATAACATATATATAATGGAAAAACCAAATGAATACAACTACTTTACATAATATTTATACAAAAAGAAAAAGCCCTATTGGGCTAATTACTAACCAAACTTAAGGCCATTTTCAATTGCGTATCATTTTCTAAAACCGGATTATTATAATATTCTTCATCCAAATTTATTTTATCTGTTGGTTCTATTCCTTTTTTATTAATCCAATTTCCATCAGGTGTTAACCAATTCTCAGTAGTATATTTAACCATACTTCCATCAGATAATGTCTTAACCTGTTGTACAGTTCCTTTACCATAAGTAGTAGTTCCAACAACATACCCACCAACATAAGTTTCCTTGATAATTGCAGCTAATATCTCAGATGCTGAAGCACTACCAGAATTAACTAATACTGCAATCGGATAATTTCTAGCTTCTGTAGTCTTATCTTTAGTAATTTCTCTCTTACCATCTTTTTCTACTTGATATAAGATGTCTCCCTTTTCTACGAACATACTAGCTATTTCCGTAACTGATGATAAATAGCCACCATTATTACCCCTTACATCGATAACTAATGAATCTATATAACTATCTTCTAAATCCTCTAAACATTCTCTAAATTGCTTACTAGTTACTGATGAAAATATTGATATTTTAATATATCCAATAGTTCTACCATTTTGATAAAAAACTTTAGAACTTACTGATGGTAATTCTACCATACCTCTAACTAAATTAATATTTACTTCATCTTCACCACGTACAACAACCATCTTTATTCTATTAGCAGCTTCATTTCTAATATAATTAGCAAGTTCATCAACCGTATATCCACTAACATCTTTCCCATCTACACTAATTATCTTATCTTCTGCTTTAAGTCCTGCTTTATCAGCGGGACTACCATCATATACTTCCACAACGCTAATTACATCATCTTTTTTAATAATCGTACATCCGATGCCTTCGTATGTACCACTAACCATATCATTAAAACTATCTGTATCTTTAATATTACTATATGTCGTATATTCATCCCCAACACTAGACACCATTCCATCTATTGCGGCATCAACAAGTTCTTCTTTCTTTACTTCACCATTATAATTATCTAAAATTGTATCATATACATCATAAAATTTATCTAAATCTTTAGAATACTTAAAATAATTTCTACCCTTAAAAACTATTGCCAAAATAGAAAAGCAAGCAAAAGCCCCAAGTAAAATAGCAATTATCGTAATTACCAATACTTCTGAAAAAGAATAATTATTTTTATCATCACTAAATATTGATCCAACACCATATACAAAAGATCCAAATTTAGTCTTTTTAAATTTTTCTATTTTCTTTTTTCTAAGTGCTTTCTTCTCTAATTTAATTTTTTCCTTTTCTTCCTTAATTATCCTCTTAGATTCTAATATTTTTTTATTTGTATTACTTGTCTTTACTTTCTTTTCCATATCATAGTCTCCCAAGAATAGTCTAACACACATAAAAACAATTAACAATCAAGTAGACACTTATTTAATTTTACTTTACATTTTTTATCCACATAAAATCATTATATACTTAAAAATAGTAAACTATGATATAATTTATTTGGTGATAATATGTGTTTTAGAAAAAAAGCAGTTTTATTTATCCACGGCTTTGTAGGTGGAATATATGATTTTGGTAACTTTAATAACGAATTAGAATTAAAAAGAAAATTTGACGTATATGTTTTTACATTACCTGGTCACGAAAAGACAATTGTTGCAAACGTTACACATGATGAATGGATAAAAGAAGCTGAAAAGCAAATAGAAATATTGATTAAAAATAATTATAAAAATATATATGTTATTGGTCATAGTATGGGTGGTGTCATAGCAGCTCATCTTGCTAGTAAATATAAAGAAGTTAAAAAATTAGTTCTAGCAGCTCCAGCCTTTAGATATTTTAATTTTAAAGATGATAAAGTTGATATAAAAGGTATTAGTGAAACAATGAAAAGCATGCCAGAACTATTCAAACAAATGAAACCAAGTATGTTTATTGAAAGATTAGCTAAAACCCCTATTCCAACATTGATTGAATTTACTAAATTAGTAAGTAGTTGCCATGATGACTTAGACAATATTACTTGTCCTACCCTAACAATTCACGGTAATAAAGATACTGTTGTACCGCAAGAAGGAACTGATTTAGTATATAATAGAGTTAAATCAACTACTAATATATTAGTAAATATTGATAATGTTAATCACGCATGCTTTACTGGTAAAAGACAAGAAGAAGTAAAAAGTACTATTACTAATTTCCTATTAAAAAAGCCAAAAAAGAAAAAAGAAACAATCAACATATAAAAAAATTCTCAAAAGAGAATTTTTTATTTTGCCATTCCATTAGAATTATTTAAACTATCAAATGACATAGATACCTTTTCACCAGTAAATACATTTACTACATTAAATGAATTACTATCTGCCCAATCATTAACATGTTCCAAATAATTAGGATCTCCCTTTTGTGTATCGCGATAATTAAGCCATCCAATATCCTCAGGATTATTATATATATCACTAGCACTCTTTCCACTGTCATTTGCATACATTTTAACAATATTATCTATTGATACACATCCCATATTATACATCTGTATAGCTAAAGGAATATTATATTTAGAAGTTATCATACATTCCTGTAAATACATACATCCAAGATTTATATTCCATTCCTCATCTTTTAACATATCATCTGTAATACAATCAATTCTATGTCTTTCATAATTACCAGTTTCACTATTTAATTCATAATATGTAATAGGTTTACCAGCCCATATAGAATATTGCATCTGCATAAGACCAATAGCTCCACCATTATCTATCATGTCAGAATGTACTCCTCTTTCTTGCGTAGCAATACTTAAAACCAAATTAGGATCTAACCCATATTTACTAGCATACTTAACCATCGTATTATAATAATTCTCTTTAGCAAATAAAGCTTTATCCGTCTCCGATAAATCATCAAACTCTAACATTACCTTCTTTGTACTATTATCTTCTTCAGGTAATGCCGCGCTCATCTCTGGTTCTGCTTTTATTTCCGCACTAGGCATAACAACTGTCTCTGGTACTACTTCTACTGAAGGAGTTTCCTTTTCCACCACATTAATAGGTTTTACTGCGTCAGGAATAGGTGTTTCTACTACCGAAGGAGTTTTCCTCACTTCAGGTAAATCATAATTAGCTTCAGCTAAAGTAGCATATTCAACTACAATAGGATCTTTTATATTACTACTACCCATTGCTTTTTTAGAACCAACAGCAATAACAATACCTGCTAAAGCTATCATTGCATATTTTATTAACCTACCACTCTTACCAGTATTTCTCTTCTTAGTCTTATCAATATTTCTCTTATCCATATCAATATAGCCATTCTTATCAGCAACACTTGCTATCTTTCTAGCTACACTGTAATATTCCTTACTATTAAGAAATTTTTCAGCATCCTTAATACATATAAAAGATTTACTACCAACATCCTGTATAACCACAATATCCTTTAAATCAGATGCCTTAATAATACAATTACCGTGATCGATAACTTTAATTAAAATATCAGTAATCTTTTCCCTATCTCTACTTATTACTACTTCTCTTCCATCTTCGGTTCTTTGATATAAATAAGCACCATCTCTTATAGATGATAAATAACATTTTTTAGCCAAATTCATCATCCCCCATACCAAATAAATATTCATCCAGAAACTTATCTAGTGCTTTCCATTCATTATCATCATCAATATCTAATAATTCATAATGATTATCTTTATCAATATATTTGGATATACATAACACACCATATTCATCCTGATATGCTATATAATTATTTCCTTTATTAGTCCATTTAGCAACAATATCTAAATCACTATCATCTAATACAAGTTTGCTATCCATATCATTCACCTATTCTAATTATAACATAAATACTTGATAATTTATTAAATTTATGATAAATTATACATGAACCCAAAATTAGGGGATTAGTTAAATGGTATAATAATGGTCTCCAAAACCACTGTTGGGAGTTCGATTCTCTCATCCCCTGCCAGTAGAATATTTGCTCTAACTTTATAGTTAGAGTTTTAATTTATTTTGTTATAATAGATGTGTAAGATTAGGTCGTGATAATAATGAATGTGATTTTTTTAGACTTTGATGGAGTATTAGATACATATCACTATAATTCCTTGGAAGATATTGAAAGAAAAATCAAATTACTTGCTGATATTTGTAATGAAAATAATTGTAAGATAGTAATCGAAGCAGCTTCTAAAGATGCTATTGATGAAGAAACATTGGAAGTAATGGATGGTTCATGGATAAACGAAATATTTGTAATGTTTAAGAAATATAACATTGAATGTATTGGAAGGACTCCTAATGTTGAGAGAAAAATAGGTGAAAATACATATTTATCCATGTGGAAAGAAGACGAAATAATCAAGTATTTAGAGATGCATCCAGAAATTGAACATTATTGTATAATTGACGATGATGATACAAAATCAATAATGCATTGGAAAACATCCGATTTAGATAAAGTAAGAGATCATTTAGTAGAAACAATCTATTATTCAAATAATCCTAATGAAGAAGGTTTGCTTCCAAGACATAAAGATGAAATAGCAAGAATTTTAAAAAAAAATTAAAATTAAAAGCATTTTTAAATTTACTAAAATAATAGTTTATGATATATTACTTTTAGCAACTGATTGCATATAAGCAGTTTCACAATGGACTACTACTGGTGCCATGAAGAATATTAAAACACTAGCTATTAGCTAGTGTTTTTAAGTTATATTGTAATATCTTAATATTAAGATCATTTATTTTTTTTAATTAATATTATAGTAGTTAATACTATTACACCAATAGGCGCTAATCTCATAAATATCCATTCAAAAGCTTGATAGAATGTTCCTAATATAGCCCATTCGGTAATATTATAATCCCAAGTCTGATAAGGTCTATCTAGTATTGCTAACAATATGAATAACAAAATGATGCTTATATCTATAATTATCAAAGCTTGAAT
>JAEEZV010000024.1 GCA_016291995.1 Caryophanales bacterium | reverse complement strand
GGAGAAATCCTAGAAGATAAGGGAGGTAATTCTCATGTTGATGCCAAAAAGAACAAAGCATAGAAAAACTTTCCGTATTAAATATGAAGGAAAATCAAAAGGAAATACCAAGATTAGTTTCGGAGAATATGGCTTAATGGCTATGGAAGGTGCTTGGATTACATCACAACAAATCGAAGCTGCCAGAATTGCCATGACAAGATATATGAAACGTGGTGGTAAAGTATGGATCAATATATTCCCTAATTTATCACTTACTAAAAAACCTCTTGAAACAAGACAAGGTAAAGGTAAAGGTAATCCAGAAGTTTGGGTTGCAGTTGTAAAACAAGGAAAAATTATGTTTGAAATTGGTGAAGTTGATGAAGAAACAGCAAGAGAAGCATTAAGACTTGCATCTCACAAGTTACCAATTAAGACAAAATTTGTTAAGAAAGAAAGTGGTGAAAAATAATGAAAACTAATGAAATTAGAAAATTATCCACTGAAGAAATAACTAAGAAGATTGCCGAAGCAAAAGAAGAATTATTTAACTTAAGAATGAAACAAGCAACAGGTTCACTTGAGAATCCAAAGAGACTTAGAGAACTAAGAAAAGAAGTTGCTAGATTCAAGACAATCCTTAGAGAAAGAGAATTAGAAGGGTAAGGGAGGACGTCAAAATGAATGAAAATGTAAAACGTGAATTGATTGGCGTTGTTGTAAGCGACAAAGCAGATAAAACTATCACTGTTAAAGTTGAAACTTACAAAAAAGACCCAATATATAAGAAAAGAGTTAAATATTCCAAGAAATATTGTGCTCATGACGAAGAAAATAAAGCTAAAGTTGGCGACAAAGTTCGCTTAGTAGCAACAAGACCATTATCTAAAACTAAAAGATACGAATTAGTTGAAGTAATTGAAAAGGCTATCGTTCTTTAGTAGGGAAGGAGAATAAAGTATGGTACAACAAGAAAGCCGTTTAAAAGTGGCAGATAACTGCGGAGCTCGTGAAGTTTCAATAATCAGAGTTCTTGGCGGTAGTAAAGTAAAAACTGGCAATATCGGTGATATCGTTGTTGCAACAGTTAAAAAAGCAACTCCTAATGGTACTGTTAGAAAAGGTAAGGTTGTTAAAGCCGTAGTCGTTAGGAGTAAATTCGGAGTAAGAAGAGAAGATGGAAGCTATATTAAATTTGATGACAACGCTTGCGTAATCATTAAAGATGATAAAACTCCAGTAGGAACTCGTGTTTTGGGACCTGTTGCACGTGAACTTCGTGATGCAGGATTCGCAAAAATCGTAAGTTTAGCGAAGGAAGTTCTTTAGTCCGATAATATAAGGAGGAAAAGTTCATGAAATTAAAAAAAGGAGACAAAGTAGTAGTTATTGCTGGTTCTAGCAAAGGCAAAGAAGGCAAAATTACGAAAGTGTTAGATGATAAAGTTATTGTCGAAGGTGTAAACGTTTGCAAAAAACATTTAAAACCAAAAAACAATAATGGAACTGGTGAAATTGTCGATGTTGAAAGACCAATCCACATTTCTAATGTTATGTTGGTAGATACAAAGACAAAGAAACCAACAAAAGTTAAATTTGAATTTGACAAAAATGGTAAAAAAATTAGAGTTTCAAAGAAATCTAATGAAAAGATTGACTAGTTTGGAAGGAGGGCGTTTATATGAACCGCCTAGAAGAAAAATATAGAAACGAAGTTGTTCCAAGTTTAATGGAAAAACATAACTATAAAACAATAATGTTAGTTCCAAAAATTGAAAAAATCGTTGTTAATATGGGTGTTGGAGATGCTGTAGCTAATTCAAAAAATCTTGAAGCTGCTGTAGCTGATCTAGAAAAGATTACAGGACTTAAACCAGTAGAAACAAAGGCAAAGAAATCAATCGCTTCATTCAAAGTAAGAGAAGGACATAAGATTGGATGTAAAGTAACCCTAAGAGGTGAAAATATGTATACATTCTTAGATAAACTTATTTCTATCTCATTACCAAGAGTAAGAGATTTTAGAGGACTTTCACCTAAGAGTTTTGATGGTAGAGGAAATTATACAATCGGTATTAAAGAACAATTGATTTTCCCAGAAATTAACTTTGATGAAGTAGAAAAAGTTAGAGGAATGGACATTGTTATAGTAACAACTGCTAAATCTAATGAAGAAGCATTAGATCTATTAAAAGAACTTGGAGTTCCTTTTAGGAAATAAGGAGGAAACAATGGCAAAGAAATCAATGATTGTAAAATCACAAAGAAAACCTAAATTTAAAGTTAGAGAATATACTCGTTGCAGTATTTGCGGAAGACCTCATGCTGTTATGAGCAAATTTGGTATTTGCCGTATTTGTTTTAGAGAATTAGCATATAAAGGACAAATACCAGGTATTAAGAAATCAAGTTGGTAATACCAGAAATTAAGAAGGAGGGATTTTAAAATGACAGATCCAATTGCAGATATGCTTACAAGAATACGTAATGCAAATCAAATGCGCAATAAAGAAGTATCTATGCCTACTTCAAAGATCAAAGCTGAAATAGCTAGAATCTTACATGAAGAAGGATTTATTGAAGAATATACTGTAAAAGATAACACATTAACATTAACTTTAAAATATGGCCAAAACAAAGAAAGAGTAATTACTGGACTTAAGAGAATTTCTAAACCAGGACTAAGAGTATATGCTGGTATCGATGAAATACCACAAGTACTTAATGGTTTAGGAATAGCTATTATTTCTACTCCAAAGGGCGTTATGACTGACAAGTTAGCTCGTAAGAATAACGTTGGTGGAGAAGTAATTGCTTACATTTGGTAAGGAGGATAGTTATGAGTCGTATTGGAAAAAGAGTTTTAACTATACCTGCTGGTGTTAATGTTGATGTTACAGATAATACAGTTACTGTTAAAGGACCAAAGGGAGAACTTACAACAACAGTTAATAGATTATTAAGTGTTAAAGTTGACGGAACTTCTTTAACAGTAGAAAGAGTAAAAGAAGATAAATTTACAAATCAAATTCATGGAACTACAAATGCTAATATCAATAACATGTTAATTGGTGTTAGTGAAGGATACAAAAAGGAATTAGAAATAATTGGTGTTGGATATCGTTTTGCTACAAGTGGTAATACACTTACTATTCAAGCAGGATATTCTCATCCAGTAAAATTAGAAATTCCTAAAGGATTATCAGTAAAACTAATTAGTGCTACTGAACTTGAAGTATCTGGAGCAGATAAGCAAGTAGTTGGTGAATTTGCAGCTAATATCCGTAAAGTAAGAGAACCAGAACCTTATAAGGGAAAAGGTATCCGTTATAAAGGTGAACATGTTCGTCACAAAGAAGGAAAGAAAGCATCTAAATAATAGAGGAGTGAGAATCTATGATAAAGAAAGTTTCAAGAAATGAAATGCGTACTGAAAGACATAAAAGAATCAGAGAAAGTTTATCAGGAACTGCTGATAAGCCAAGATTGAATGTATTCAGATCTAACGCAAACATTACAGCTCAAATCATCGATGATGAAAAAGGAGTAACTCTTGTTAGCGCATCATCATTAGAAAAAGAACTTAACATCAAGAATGGTGGAAACGTTGAAGGAGCAAAACTTGTTGGTGCTGAAATTGCAAAAAGAGCTAAGAAGGCAAAAATTACAAAAGTAGTATTCGATAGAGGTGGATACCTATATCATGGACGTGTTAAAGCTTTAGCTGAAGCAGCACGTGAAAATGGATTAGAATTCTAATAAGGAGGAAAACTTATGAACGAAGAAGTTAAAGAACCAACTGAAACTACTGAAAAAGTTGAAGAAACTAAAAAAGTCGCAAAAGATGAAAAATCAGTAAGAAGAAATGATAACAAGAAGAATAATAACCGCCCTAGAAGAAAAACATTCGATAAACCAAAAAGCGACTTAGAAGAAAAAGTAATATTTATTAATCGTGTAACTAAAGTAGTTAAAGGTGGTCGTCAATTTCGTTTCGCCGCTACAGTTGTAGTTGGTAATAGAAAAGGCAAAGTTGGTATTGGTCTTGGTAAAGCTAAGGAAATGCCAGATGCTGTTAAGAAGGCTACACAAGCCGCAAGCAAGAATTTAATAAACGTTGAATTAATTGATAATCGTACAATTTCACATGAAATTATTGTTAAAGAAGGAGCAGTTAGAGTAATGCTTAAACCTGCTGCAGAAGGTACTGGAGTTAAAGCTGGTGGACCAGTTAGAGATGTACTTGAACTTGCAGGAGTTAAAGATGTATTATCTAAGAGCTTAGGATCTAGTACAAAAGTAAATATGGCTAGAGCTACATTAAATGCTCTTAAAGCTCAAAAATCACCATCACATGTTGCAGCTTTAAGAGGAAAAACAGTTGAGGAGATTTTAAACTAATGAAACTTAATGAACTTAATAATGATTTAGCAAAAAATCGTAAGAGAATCGGTCGTGGACCTGGTTCTGGAACTGGTAAAACTAGTGGTAAGGGTCAAAAAGGACAAAACGCTAGAAGTGGTGGTGGCGTAAGACCTGGCTTTGAAGGTGGACAATTACCATTATATAGAAGATTATCAAAAAGAGGATTCAACAATTACGAATTCAGAACAGTATATGCTACAGTTAATGTATCAGATTTAGAAAGATTTAATGACGGTACTGTCGTAGATACTAAAATGCTTAAAGAAGCAGGATTAGTTAATAAAGAATTAGACGGGGTTAAAATCTTAGGTAATGGTGAATTAACTAAGAAATTAACAGTTAAAGCTAACAAGTTTTCTAATACTGCCAAAGAAAAAATAGAAAATGTTGGTGGAAAAACTGAGGTGATTTAATATGTTTAAAACACTTAAGTTATTATTTAACAAAAAAAATAAAGATATTAGAAAAAGAGTATTATTTACATTAGCATGTTTATTTGTATTCATTATTGGTAGAACGATACCTGTTCCTGGAACACAAGGAGCCGTATCTAATCTATCAGTATGGGAATTATTAGATGCTATATCTGGTGGAGCATTAGAGAGATTTTCAATATTCTCTTTAGGTGTTATGCCATATATCTCTGCATCTATCATTACTGGAATACTTCAAATGGATATTATTCCATACTTTAGTGAATTAAAAGAAGAAGGTGCTGTTGGAAGACAAAAGATAAACCAAATAAATCGTTATTTAGGTTTAGCTATTGCATTCTTACAAGGATTTGGAATGGCTTTTGCTTTTGTTAACAATGGTACAACACTTGATTATTTAAGAATTGCTATAATTTTAACAGGTGGTACAGCATTCCTATTATGGATGGGTGATCAAATGACTCAGAAAGGTGTAGGAAATGGTATTTCCTTACTAATTATGGCTGGTATTATATCAAGTATTCCAAATATGTTTATAGAAACATTCCAAACATTTATATTAAATGCTGATACAGCATTATTTATCGGTATAATCAAGTATGTAATATTTGTACTTGTATATATTGCTATAATTGTTGGAATAGTCTATATTGAAAAATCCGAAAGAAGAATTCCAATTCAATATGCTAATCAAACATTATCTGCATATGGTGCTAGACAAAACTATATTCCATTTAAGTTAAATAGCGCTAGCGTTATGCCAGTAATATTTGCATCAGTAGTATTTACTATTCCATCATTTATTGCTGGACTTATGGATAGTGAAAAACCATTTGCGGTATTTGTTTCAAAATATGTAAATTATACAACACCTATAGGCTTCGCAGCTTATATGATAATAATTATATTATTCTGTTTCTTCTATACATTCTTACAAATCAATCCAGAAGAATTATCAAAGAACCTTAATAAACAAGGTGGATATATTCCTGGTGTAAGACCTGGAACAGAAACAAAAGAATATATTAGTACTGTTATTGGTAGAATTACTTTAATTGGTGCTTTATCAATTGCACTTATTGCAGGTATCCCAATTATTTTCAGTAGTTTTATAAATACAGGACTTCCAACTAGTGTTTCAATCGGTGGAACCGGTATGTTAATCGTTATCGGTGTAGCCCTAGAAACTTATAGTGGATTAGAAAGTAGTTTATTAAATAGAAATTACAAAGGAGTTAGATAGAATGAAGAATATTATATTAATTGCCCCTCCAGCTGCTGGTAAGGGCACACAAGCCAAATTATTGAGTGCTGAATATAATATTCCTCATATATCAACTGGTGATCTTTTAAGAGAAGAAATCGCTAAAGGTACAGCTTTTGGTAATGAAATAAAAGAAGTTATTGATAAAGGTAATCTTGTCAGTGATGAGATAATTACAAAACTTCTAAAAAATAGAATTACCATGCCAGATTGTAAAGAGGGATATATATTAGACGGTTACCCAAGAAATATTACACAAGCTAAAATTTTAGATGATTTAGTACGTGAATTAAATTATGGTAAAATCAATGTTATCTTCTTTGATATCGATAGAGATTTAGCTCTTGAAAGAACATTGAGTAGAATAGTTTGCCCAAATTGTGGCTCATCTTATAATCTTCTTGTCGAAGATTTAAAACCTAAAAAAGATAATATCTGTGATCGTTGTAATCATGAACTTACAACTAGAGACGACGATACTCGTGAAGTGTTTTTACACCGATTCGATACTTATTTAAATAGTACAAAAGAGTTAATGGATTATTATCAAGATTTAGGTGTGTTAACTAAAATTGAAGTATTAGAAAAAAGTGCTAATACAATATTTGAAGAAGTGAAGAAGGTATTAAATGATTAGTATTAAGTCTGATTATGAAATATCACTTATGAAAAAAGCTGGTAATATCGTATATAAAACACATCAGTATTTAAAACCATATGTAAAAGCAGGTATTACTACCAAAGAATTAGATAAGTTAGCATATGACTTCATATTGAGTCAAGATGCTACACCATCATTTCTTAATTATGATGGCTTTCCAGGAACAATATGCACATCAATTAATGATGAAGTAGTTCATGGTATTCCATCAAATAGAAAACTAAAAAATGGTGACATCGTTAAACTTGATATTGGGGCTTGCTATAAAGGATATCATGGAGATTCTGCTTGGAGCTATGCTGTAGGCAAAGTCGATGATAAAATTAAATATCTAATGGAACATACCGAGAAGGCTTTATTTGTTGGTCTTAATGAAGTAAAACCAGGTGCTCATATCGGTGATATTGGAGCAGCTATCGAGGAATATGCTAATGCTCACAACTTAGGTGTTGTTAGAGAATTAGTAGGTCATGGTATTGGCAACAATGTCCATGAAGACCCAGATGTTCCAAATTACGGAAAAAGAGGTACTGGACCAGTTTTAAAAGAAGGTATGTGTATTGCTGTTGAACCAATGCTTAATTTAGGTACACACAAAATATATATATTAGATGATGATTGGACAATTATTACAAGAGATGGATTGCCATCAGCTCATTATGAACATAGCGTCGTAGTGACAAAAGATGGTTACCAAATACTAACGGGAGATGATAATTTTGAGTAAGAGCAATATTATTGAAGCCCAAGGCAAAGTCATAGACTTAGTTAAGGGTGGATTCTTCAAAGTAGAGCTTGAAGGTGGACATATAGTAGAGGCCCATGTTTCTGGTAAAATGCGCGTTAACAATATACGTATTCTACCAGGTGATACTGTTGTTGTAGAATTATCACCATACGATTTAACACATGGGCGTATAGTTTACAATAAAAAGTAATAAGAATTAGGAGGATTAAAAATGAAAGTTAGAGCTTCAGTTAAACCTATTTGCGAAAAATGCAAAGTAATTAAACGTAAAGGAAAGTTAATGGTTATTTGTGAAAATCCAAAACACAAACAAAAACAAGGTTAATTTTAGGAGGAAAATATAGAATGGCAAGAATTAAAGGTATTGATATACCAAATGAGAAAAGAATTGAGATTTCTCTAACTTATATCTATGGTATAGGTAGAAATTTATCAAGACAAATATTAACTGCTGCAAAGGTTGACTTCGATAAGAAAGCTAAAGATTTAACAGAAGATGAACTAGTTCGTATCAGAAAAGAAGTAGATAATCATACTGTTGAAGGTGACTTAAGAAGAGAAGTTAATATGAATATTAAAACTAAAATGGAAATTAATTCTTATCAAGGAACTAGACATAAAAAAGGCCTACCTGTAAGAGGACAAAGAACTAACAGAAATGCTAGAACTCGTAAGGGTAAAGGTAAAGTCGTAGCTAATAAGAAGAAAGTATAACCTAAGAAGGAGGATTTTATATGGGAAAAACATATAACGCTAGAAAACGTAAAGTTAAAAAGAATGTTCCACATGGTGAAGTTCATATTCATACAACATTCAATAATACAGTTATTACTATCACTGATGGTGAAGGTAATACAGTAAGTTGGGCTTCAGCAGGAACAATGGGAATAAAAGGTAGCAAAAAGTCAACACCATTTGCTGCTGGTATGGCTGCTGAAAAAGCTGGAAGAGCTGCAGCAGACGCTGGAATGAAGACAGTAGATGTATTTGTTAAAGGATTAGGTGCTGGTAGAGAATCAGCTATTAGATCTTTATCAACAGCTGGATTAGAAGTTAAAACAATTACTGATGTAACACCAATTCCACACAATGGATGTCGTCCACCTAAAAAACGTCGTGGATAATGAAAAGGAGTGATGTGTAAATGTTAAAATTTGAAAAACCAGAATATAAAGTAAAAGAATATGTAAGAGATAATTTTTATGGAAAATTCGAAATAGAACCACTTGAAAGAGGATTCGGAACAACTCTTGGTAATGCTCTAAGAAGAGTTATGTTATCAAGTTTACCTGGAGATGCAATTACAAGTGTTAAAATTGATGGAGTTGCACATGAATTCCAAAAAATGGATGGTGTAATTGAAGATGTTACAGCTATCGTTTTAAATATTAAAAGTATCGTACTTAAAAATCATTCAGATGATTATAACAAAGTATTAAGATTATCAAAAGTAGGACCAGGTGTAGTAACTGCTGCTGATATTGAAAGAGATGCCGATATTGAAATATTCAACCCAGATCTAGTTATTTGTAACTTAGCTGAAGGTGGAAGTATCAATATGGAAATGACTATCGGAAATGGTAGAGGATATGTAAGAGCTGAAGAAAACAAGAAATTATTTGATAAGAATAAGATGACTGTTATCGCAGTTGATTCATCATACTCACCAATCGAAAGAATCAATTATGAAGTAGAACCTGCTAGAGTTGGTCAAAACGACCATTACGATAAACTTATTATGGAAGTTTGGACAAATGGTTCAATTACTCCTGAAGAATCAATTGCTTTAGGAAGCAGAATCTTAATTGAACACTTTGAAATATTAGCTGATCTAAATGAAATAGCTGATGAAACAGGTCTTATGATTGCTAAAGTTGAAGATCCTAATGTTAAGATATTAGAAACTTCAATTGATGATTTAGACTTATCTGTAAGAGCATACAATTGCTTAAAACGTGCTGGAGTATTAACTCTTAAAGATTTAGTTAGCAAGAGTGAGAACGAAATGATGAAGATCAGAAACTTAGGTAAGAAATCACTTAAAGAAGTTATCGACAAAGTTAAAGATATGGGACTAAGTTTCAGAACTGAAGACTAATAGAGGAGGAAATTATGGCATATAGAAAATTAGGTAGAGATAATAAGCATAGAAGAAGTATGCTAGCTACTATGACAAAGCAACTTATCGAAAACGAAAAAATCGTTACTACTGAAACAAGAGCAAAAGAAGTAAGAAAATGTTTCGATAAGATGATTTCATACGGAAAAAATGGTTCACTTGTATCTCGTAGATTAGCCTTAGCTTTCTTACATAATGATGAAGCAGCTGTTTCAAAAGTATTTAATGAACTTGCTCCACGTTATAAAGAAAGAAACGGTGGATATACTAGAATCGTTAAAATGAGTGAAAGAAAAGGAGATAACGCTCTTAAAGTTATCTTAGAATTAGTTTAATTAAAAAATCAATGAAATTCATTGATTTTTTTATGTTATAATTATTACAGGTGATAACATGAAAAATAAAAAAGAGTTGCTAAGAACCATTAAATTTACATTGTTTTCCATATCAGCAGGTATTATTGAAATAGTATTATTTACTATCTTGAGTGAATTTACTAAATTAGATTATTGGATATGTTATTTGGTAGCCTTAGTCGCATCTGTAATATGGAATTTCACTTTAAATCGTGAATATACCTTTAAATCAACTGCTAATATACCTGTAGCGATGTTTAAAGTATTTATTTTTTACCTAATATTTACTCCAACATCAACATTACTGGGTAATTATTTAGTAAAAAGTTTAAAATGGAATGAATACTTAGTAACCGGTATAAATATGATATGTAATTTTGTTTTAGAATACCTATATGACAAATATATCGTATTTAGAGGAACTATTGATACAAAGGAGAAGAATCATGAATAAAATTAAAGAATTATTAAAAGATGATAAAAGTGTCTTAGTATTTGATATTGATGGCGTATTAGCTATTTTAGAATTTGGTGAATACAACCATTACTATGCTTCAGATGAAGACTGGGACTTATTCCTTCAAAGTGGTAATAATTTATATACTGAAGATAAAGTAAGTAAAAAAATGCAAGAATTTTTAAAGGATAAAGATAAAAGTAGAGTATATGTTATAACTACTATTGGCGTAGATAAAGAAGGAGAATACAAGAAAGATTATGCCAATAAATATTATGGTATAAATCCAGATCATTTCTTTGTTACTAATAGAAACCAAGATAAAGTAAAAAGACTATATGAAATAAAGGAAAAGTATCCTGATATAGATGATCATCACTTAATCATGATTGATGATACTCCTGAAGTATTGACAGAAATTCAAAATAATACTAATTTTTCAACTGCTCACATCAGTTCATTCTTAGATATATAAGATTATATGGTATAATATATGTAGGTGATAATATGATAGAAAAACGCATGGAAGAACTTATCGAAATAATTAATAAAGCTAGTTATGAATATTATGTTTTAGATAATCCAACCATAACTGACCAAGAATATGATGACTATTATATGGAATTATTATCTTTAGAGAATAAATATCCAGAATTAAAAAAAGAAGATTCTCCAACCAATCGTGTTGGTGGAAATGCTATTGATAAGTTCGAAAAAGTAAGACATGAAAAACCAATGTTATCTTTTGATGACATCTTTAATGATGATGAAATTATTGCCTTTGATGAAAGAGTAAGAAAAGTCGTAAGTAATCCTAAATATACTGTTGAACCTAAAATGGATGGCTTATCCGGTTCTTTAATATATAAAAATGGCGTTTTAGTAAGAGCGGCTACTAGAGGCGATGGCGTTGTAGGTGAAGATATTACACTTAACGTTAAAACAATTAAAACAGTACCCTTAAGACTTACTAAAAACATTGATATTGAAGTACGTGGCGAAATATATATGAGCAAAGAATCATTTAATAAAGCCAATCTTGAAAGAGAAAAAGAAGGCTTAAATCTCTTCGCAAATCCACGTAATGCTGCTGCTGGATCAGTAAGACAATTAGATAGTAAAATAACTGCTAAAAGAAATTTAGACTTTATGGCATATTTTCTTCCTAATCCAGAAGATTATGGAATTAAAACTCAAGAAGAATCATTATTATTCCTAAAAGAACTAGGATTCCTTACAAATTATAAATTAAATACCTTAGCTAATAATATTAATGAAGTTATCAATGATATCCACCTAATGCATGAAAAAAGAGAAAGTCTTCCATTTGCCATCGACGGAGCAGTAATTAAAGTAAATGATTTATCTGATGAAGATAAACTAGGATATACAACTAGAGTACCTCGTTGGGGAATAGCTTATAAGTTTCCTGCTGAAGAAGTACTAACAACCTTAAAAGAAATAAAATTTACTGTTGGACGTACTGGTAAAATAACTCCAAATGCAATTTTCCATCCAGTCCATGTTGATGGCTCTCTAGTATCCAAAGCAACTCTTCACAATGAAGATTATTGCATCGACAAAGATATTAGAGTCGGAGACACTATCGTCATAAGAAAGGCTGGAGATGTCATTCCTGAAGTAGTCGAAGTAAAACTAGATAGACGTAGTGACAATTTAAAACCATTTAAGATGATAACAGAGTGTCCAATGTGTCAAACACCATTAATCAAAAAAGATGCTAACTATTATTGTCCTAATAAATCTTGTCCAGCTAGACATATTGAAAATCTAATTCACTATGCCAGTAGAGATGCCATGAATATCGAAGGCTTTGGCGATAATATTATCGAAGACTTCTACAACATGGGCTATATCAAAGATGTT
>JAEEZV010000023.1 GCA_016291995.1 Caryophanales bacterium | reverse complement strand
ATATTCATTCTTTTGGATAGTTAGATTAGATACTATTTCTTTAATATCTTTTTTAGTAATATTTTTAGTCCAAGATATACCTGTTAGTATAATACCATCCATTCTATCAGCACATAGTTTGGGCCTATCATTATCTACAATAGTATACTTTTTAAAATTAATAATATCTTCTGGCTTTATATTATCCTCTTTTAAGCATTCTAATAGATATTTATCATTCATAATTATTTCTTCAGTATATTCTTCAGTTGTTTCTTGATTAGCATAATCATTATTCATGTAATCTATGACATGAGAGAAACATGGTGTCGCTACATCATGAAACAATCCCGCTAATGAACTAGTTTTGTCATTAGTCAATTTATAAGTAAGCAATGCTACAGTTAAGGAATGATCATATCTTGTTATATATTCTTTAAAATTATAGATATCTTTAGAGGCATAATCCATTCCACAAAAATAACTTATCTTCTTCAATCTTTTTAATGAATCTGATTTTAAATATTTTTTAATAAATACAGGTAATTCTTTATACCCTAATAGTTCTTTATAGTACTCTAACATAATATACCTCTTTGTCTAATTATTTTACATGTTAATTATATATTAGTCAAATAAAAAGAACACGTCGTGTTCTTTATTTTTTAAGTGGTGCGGGTGAAGGGACTTGAACCCCCACGGATAAACCACTAGATCCTAAGTCTAGCGCGTCTGCCAATTCCGCCACACCCGCAATAGATGGTGGACCCTGCAGGACTCGAACCTGCGACCGCCCGGTTATGAGCCGGATGCTCTAACCAACTGAGCTAAGGGTCCGTAAATCAATAATATCACATCTACTTGTATTTTTCAATGGATATTTTGATTTGTTTTTATTTTTCAATATAAACGCTTACTTTTTTTCTATCTTTTCCTAAGTGTTCATACTTTACATAACCTGAAACTGTAGAATATAATGTATCATCTGTACCTTTACCTACATTAGTACCAGGATGTATTTTAGTTCCTCTTTGACGATAAATAATTGAACCTGCAGTTACATATTCACCATCACCGGCTTTTGCTCCTAATCTTCTACCAGCAGAATCTCTACCATTACTTGTTGAAGATTGTCCTTTTTTATGAGCAAATAATTGTATATTAAATTCTAAAAATTTTAACATATTTTATTCCTCCCTATTAATTATTTTAATGTTCTTGGAATACTTTTTTTCTAGTTCTTGTAAACAAGATAACATGTTACTTATTAGTGTATCTGTTATATTATTATGTTTATGAATACTAATAGTTAATTTATTATTCTCTTCTTTGACATCTACGGCATCCTTATCAAATCTTGCAATAGCTTCAATACTAGTCATAACAATCGTACTTGCACTTGCACAAACGATATCTTTTCCATATTCGTCATAGTTAGCATGTCCTAGAAATATAATCGTATTCTTTGTTACTTCTACTTTTATCATAAAAGCACCTTATTTAATCTTCTTAATTTCAATCTTAGTATATGGTTGACGATGTCCTTGTTTCTTTCTTGTAGATCTCTTATTAGGAACATAAGTGAAAATAGTCATTTTCTTTCCTTTTCCTTGTTTAACTACTTCACCTTCAACAGTTACTCCTTTTAGATAAGGATTTCCTGCTTGGCCATCAGCCATTAAAACTTTATCGAAAACAACTTTTTTACCTTCTTCAGCATCTAATTTTTCAACAAAAATAGTATCGCCTTCAGCAACATAATATTGTTTTCCGCCTGTTTCAATAATAGCTTTCATAAATTACCTCCTTAGATATTTGTTTAAGACTCGCCATTATGGTGGACAATGTCTCTTTTTACCAATTTCTGTGCGGTTGAGCCTTAAAGGCCCGAGGTCTTCAAACATTTATAATTTTAACATAATACAGGGTTATAGTCAAATGTTTTTTGCCTAAATACCTTTAAATTTACGGATTAAGGCTTGTTTTTCAGTAATATAGGTATTATTTTTCTTAATTATATGATATTTTTCTTTATACATATGGTCTATTTTATTTATTTTTCTTGTTTTTTGATATGTTAATTTATGAAGATATCTTTCTAAAAGAAATCTATTAAAATAATAATTTATTTGTTTATAATACTTGATAATATTATCTATTATTACGGTTAATATTAGAATTATTGTATAGTTAAATTCATAATAGTTTAGTGATAATATTACTATTAAAGATAAAATAGAAATAATAATATTTAGTTTAAGAGTTATTTTATATGGAACAATTTTATTTAATAAAAGGGATAATATTTTGGAGCCATCTAATGGATGGATTGGTAGAATATTAAATATTAAGATACTTAGATAATATTCTTTAAATTCAAGATAGATATATTCTCTTAATATGTTGTGTTTATATAGTATAATGACAATTATAAAATATATGGTTTGAAATAGTATTCCAGCTATGGCTACCAGTAATTCATCTTTTATTTTAGTATTAATCATATTATCTATTTTAGTAATACCCCCAAAGGGATAGATAGTTATTTTTATGGGATTTAGATTAAGTATTTTAGCCACTATATAGTGACCTAATTCATGAATTATTATAATACTAGTGAATACTAATAGATTAGAAAAATAGCCTGTTAAGATAAAACCTAAGGCTATTATTATATAAGTATAATGGAATTCTAATTTCATTTTAGATATTCTTTATAATCCTCAAATTTACCATCTTTTTGGTATGCCATATATAGTTTATTATCCTTAGTAGTACCTAAATATGATCCAGCATTTACATAGTCATATAGTTTAGGTGATATGGTATCCATATTACCATACCAAATATCTATGCCATCTATTCCCTCTATGATGATGGTATTACCATAATTTTCTTTTTCGCCAATAAAAATAACCATACCTTCTTTTTCTATTGGTACTAAATAGTGATATGATACTTCAAGAAGAGCTCCATCATAGTATGGTGTAATATTATCATATGATAATTTTTCATTAAAAACGGCTAAATCTTTATCAATTACTTTATCTAGTGGTTTAATACCTCCTAAGTATTTGGTATAAAGTTTTTTTATTTTAGTAAATGAAATATTTTTTTCATAGACATTAGAGACAATTAGATCTTTATATGTTTTATTACTTTTAGAAAATATTGCCATTATGAGAAATATTACTACGACAAGTAAACTTCTTAATATTAGACTTCTTAAATAATTTATTATTTTATCCTGTTTCATAGTAAATTATATGTACAAGTTATTAAAATATGAAAAAAGCTATTTAAGTAAATACTTAATAGCTTCATCAAATGTACTAATTTTAACTATATCAATATGATAATTATTGTCTTTTACTACTTGCATTGCTTCTTCATAATTAGATGGCGGTACTAACACTACATCCATATGTCTTTTGACAGCACCTGCTATTTTGTATTTGATACCATCTATTTCACCAATATTACCATTTATGTCAATGGTACCTGTACCAGCAATATTTCTTCCTTTTAGGATATCTACCCCACTAACTTCTTGATATATACCTAAAGCCAAGACAAGGCCACCAGATGATCCACCTTCACCGGTTTTAAAATTTATATTTAATTCGTTATCATTATTAAATATATAATTAGTAATTACCATAATACCTAGTTTTTTATCTTCTTCCAAAATATTAGTTATTTCTTTTTCTTTATTGTTTCTTTTTATTTTGATAGTAATGGTATCTCCAGGATTTTTACCGTCTAAATAATCTCTGATGGTATTTATATTTTCAATTTGGATACCATCTATTTCTAAAGTAATATCGCCAATTTCAAAGCCATTATTTTTAGTAACCGCAATAATGGTATTTTCATAGGAATCCACCTCTATATCTTTGTTAGCATATTTATATGCAACATATGTAGCATTATCAATTGAGTTTTCTAACATTACTTTATTTCTTAAATATATTTCATGAGCATCTTCATCAGCTATTTGTTGATTGCTGATTTTTTTTAAATCCCATGTTTTAAATATCTTACTTAAAAGAATAGTAACCGCATTACCTTTATATTCAGTAACATATAGCATATTTAAGCTACCATCTTTTTTGTTATAATCTTTATCGATTCTTTCTGTTAAATTAATAGTACCACCAGGAGCTTCAATATAGTATGGAAATTCGACAGTTATTACTAATACCATAAGGATAGTAAATATTATTAATTTATAATTTTCTTTTAAAAATTTTTTCATGTTATCACCTTATTATTTTATATAATTAAAAATATTATTTATTCATATTATGTAATATGAAAGAAAAAATATTTAATACTTTTATTATATTATTATCATTATTTGTATTAATAGAAATACTAATCAAAAAAAGTTTGATATATACATCTATTATGTATGCATTAAGATTGTGGGTTGGTAGTCTTATACCTTCACTCTTTCCTTTTTTTATTATATCAGATATTTTAATTAATTATAATAGTATTGCCTATATTCCTAAAATTATTAGAAATATATGTAAATATTTATTTGGTATTAATGATAATATGTTGACTATTCTTTTTCTTAGTATGATATCGGGTTTTCCATCTAATGCTAGGAATACGAGAATGATGTATGATAAGGGTCTTATCAGTTTGGAAGAAGCCAATCATATTCTCATGTTTTCTCATTTTGCTAATCCGATATTTATCCTTACAACGGTAGGAGTTTTTTTCTTCAAAAATCAAAAACTAGGTATTATCCTACTGATGACACATTATATTAGTAATATTATTTTAGGAATTTTGTTAAAAAGGAAAAGAAACGATAGTAATTATTATATTACTAGTAAGAAAGTTAGATTTGGAAATGTTATCATATCGGCAATAAGAAGAAGTATTGATACGATACTGATGATATGTGGAATACTAGTTGTTTTTTTAGTTATATCTGTAATAATCGTAGATACTTTTCATTTGAATGTATATAATTCAATGATTGTTAAGGGAATATGTGAAGTAACAATTGGGTTAGAAGCTTTAAGTAAACTAAATATATCTAATGTCTATAAGGCAGTAATTGCTAGTATGTTTTTAGCATTTGGGGGATTATCAGTACATGTACAAGTACTTAGTCAAACGGCTGATACAGATATTAGTTATCGTAGTTTTCTTACTGGAAGAATATATCAGATGATTATATCTGGTATTATTACTTATATTATATCCAGATTATTAGGTATTTAAAAAGCACACAAAGTGTGCTTATTCAACTACGACTGTTCTAGTTACTGAGTAAGTAATGCCTGCTGAATTGATAACGGAATATACGATTTTGTATACACCTTTCTTACTTGTATCAACAGAACCCTTAACTTTTACTTTATCAGTTATAGTTCCATCGAATGTATCAATAGCACTATAACCTGGTTCAGTATAAGTACTTCCTACACTAATAGTCATATTAATATCTCCATCTAAGTGGATTACTGTTTTATGTTCTGGTTCTTCGACAACATTGATGGTTCTTTTCTTTTCAACGTTTTTAAGTTTGTAAGTTAAAATATATGTTCCAACTTTTTTGGTATCTACTTCACCTTCTACGGTAACATCATATTTATTTCTAGCATTATCAAAGCCAAGATAACCTGGTTCTATATATTCACTATCTTTATATAGTGTCATTTCTTCGTCACCCTCTAATGTTATAAAATACTCTTTAGAGTTTCTTCTTAGTGCCGATATAATCATGATAATTATTAACAACAATGCAATAATGCCAACGATTATTAGTGGTTTTTTCCATTTGTCAAAATCAAAATTGTTTTTTTTACCAAATTCTTTATCAATATTCGTATCTTCTTTTTCATTAAAATACATTCTTACACCTCTTTATCTACCTAATATTATATAATAAAATTTCTTTTATAACAAGAAAAAAAGCAATAATTGCTTTTTTTATTTAGTTTCAATCAAACCATAATTGCCATCTTTTCTTCTATATAAGACATTGACAGCATCTGTATGCATATCTTTATATACGAAGAATTCATGTCCTAATAGATTCATTTCTAGGATGGCTTCTTCTTCATCCATTGGTTTCATTTCTAATTTTTTTCTTTTAACGATTACTTCATTTTCTGAATCTTCTTCATCATCAGCTACGTCATAATCAAAATTGAAATTATCAAATTTATTATCAAAATTTTGTTTATTTAGTCTTGTTTTATTCTTTCTAATTTGTCTTTCTAGTTTGTCAGTTACTAAGTCAATTGCTGCATATAAATCTTTATCAGATTCTTCACTCCTCAATATGAATTTGTCAGTTGGAATAGTTACTTCAATAATCTGACTATTTCCTCTAACTTTTAAAAGAACGTTTGCCTCGATATCAGCATCTTTAAAATACTTATTAAGTCTATCTAGTTTAGTTTCAACATATGCTCCGATAGCATCTGTTACTTTAAGTTTGTCACCACGTATATTGTATTTCATGATCATCAAATCCTTTCTAAGTTCATTATATCACATCTATATAATTTTTTGAATGGATTTACATTAATATGACATAATTTTTACGCTGTATTTTTTTCTTGACATAGCATAAACTCTAGTATATAATATTAATGAATTTGGCAGCAATATGTCTTATATTATAATGTGTTATGTATTAGTAACTTATTATCTGTTGCGTAAGCGAAGGTCAATAAAAACACCCTATAGTGTGAGATATATCTCCAAAATAAAGAAAAGGAGGAAATGAAATGGCAAGATATACAGGTCCAAACAATAAGCAAGCTAGAAGAGTTGGGTTTTCTATTTTAGAGAATGGTAAAGATTTAAAAAGACCTTTTGGTCCAGGACAACATGGTAAAGATAGAAAAAAGAAACCTTCAAACTATGCTACACAGCTAACTGAAAAACAAAAAGTTAGATTTATGTATGGATTATCTGAAAAGCAATTTGAAAGATTAGTTAATGAATCTGGTAAAATGAAGGGTGTTCATGGTGAAAACTTATTAATTTTACTTGAAAGCAGATTAGATAATATTGTATATAGAATTGGTTTTGCTAATACTAGAAGAGGAGCAAGACAGCTTGTTAACCATGGACATATTACTGTAAATGGTAACAAAGTTGATATTCCTTCATATAGAGTAAAACCTGGTGATGTTGTTGGTATTAAGGAAAATTCAGCTGATCATAAGGGTATTGAAATAGCACTTGCTAATGCACCTAAGAGAATCGATTTCATCAAGTATGATGAAAAGAAGAAACAAGGTACATATGTTAGATATCCACAAAGAAGTGAACTTAATGCTGATATCAACGAAGCATTAATCGTAGAATTCTATAGTAGAGTTTAGTACTCTACTTTTTTTGTGATGAAAAATAGCTAAGCGGGCTGCTTAGCTATTTCTAATCTTAATTTATCAGCAACAGTAACTATGAATTCGCTATTTGTTGGTTTAGCTTTATCGATATCGACACTATGGCCAAAGATTTCTTCCATATAGTCCCAATTACCTCTATTCCAACTTACTTCGATAGCATGCCTAATGGCTCTTTCTACTCTTGATACTGTCGTATCAAACTTAGATGCTAATTCAGGATATAATTCTTTAGTAATACCACCAATTAATCCAGGATCATTATAGATCATACTGATGCCTTCTCTAATATATTGATATCCTTTAATATGTGATGGCATACCTAATTCATGTAACATTTTAGTAATTGATATTTGTAGATTACTATGATATAAATTAATACTTTTATTTTGCATACTATCAAATATTTCTAAAATTCTATTTTCTAAATCTATTAAATCAAATGGTTTTAAGATATAGTAATTAACTCCATATTCAGATACTTTTCTAATTACTTTTGGTTCGTTGTAGGAGGTTTCAACAATGATATTTTTTTCAATACCTCGTCTATTTAATTCATCAAGAACGTATATACCATCTTTCTTTGGCATTACTAGGTCTAATAAAACTACATCATATTCGTTTTGTTTGTTGATGATAGTGTTTAGTCCTTCTTCACCATCATAACATTTTAGTACTACTTCAATTTTGTTTCCATTAGTAAAATATTCACTTACCATGTCCACTAAACTTTGATTGTCATCAATCATTAAAACTCTAATTTTTTCCATTTTACTCTTTCCTCTTTCTTAGTTATTTTCATTATAGTACTTCTCTTTGTCGAACAATGTCGGTTTATAAAAAAGGAGAAGTATTTTTTTACTTCTCTCTTTTATTATCAATTATTTCTATACCAGGAAGTGGTTTTCCTGATAAATATTCGAGGGTGGCTCCCCCACCTGTTGATATATGGTAAAAATCATTACCAAAACCTAAGGTATTAACAGATGCAGCGGAATCACCACCACCGATTAATGTTTTTACTTTATTTTCTTTTAGGCATTTATATATTTCTTTTGTACCATTATCAAAAGGTTTTTCTTCGAAGACACCCATTGGTCCATTGACTATTACTCTTTTTGATTTACTTAGAATTGCACTAAACTTTTCGATAGTTTTAGGTCCAATATCATAGCCAATATCTTCATCTTGCATATCGCTTATATCTTTTATTTTATTATCTTTAGTAACAATATCTATTGGTAAAATAATTTTATCTTCATAGTTTTTTAATAGATTTTTACTATACTTGATATTTTCATCATCGACGATAGACATACCAACATTATAACCGGATGCTTTTAAGAGTGTGAAACACATTCCACCACCCACCAAAAGATAATCACATTTTTTGATTAGGTTATCAATAACAATTATTTTATCACTAATTTTTTTACCACCCATAATAACCGTATATGGATGAGTATTCTCTTTTAAGACATTATCTATCTTTGTTATTTCCTTTTCTACCAAAAAGCCTACGGCATTAGGTAAATATTTGGCAATACCGACATTTGAAGCATGAGCTCTATGTGATGCCCCATAGGCATCATCAATAAAGATATCGGCAAGTCCTGCCCAATACTTACTCAATGATTCATCGCAAGTACTTTCTAATTTGTTAGGAACATCTTCATATCTAGTATTTTCAACAAGTAGAACTTCTTTTTCTTTTAGACTATCAACCATATCTTCAAGTAAGGATCCTTTAGTTTCTTTACTAAAATATACTTTAGTATTTAGATATTTTTTTAATTTTAAATATACTGGATACAAGGTATTCTCTTTTTTATCTTCCTCTGTTTTAACTTTTCCTAAATGAGACATGACAATTACTTTAGCATTATGATTAATTAGATAATTAATTGACTCAAGGCTTTCTTTAATTCTTGTTTCATCAGTAATATGTCCATCTTTAATTGGAACATTAAGATCGCAACGAATTATTACTTTTTTTCCCGTATATTCATAGTCTTTAATTGTCTTTTTCATTCTACCACCTATTCAATTATATATAAAAATAAAATAAGTGTCAATAACAGGTACTGCACTTATTTATGTTCATAGAAAACAAAAATCAATTGTTCTGATAAAACAAATTGATTCGAGTTTTTGAATAAACTACAACGTTATAATCATTATAACTATCATATTAAATATACATGGTATACAAATACAACAGAGAAATAAATTACAACAATATTATTAGAATCATTGAATCCCGATTCAAATAATTACCAATCCATACCATAAAGATATAGGACCAAATATACTTTTAAAATATAAAATAGTTATAAATTGAATATAAATTAATATAAACAAATATAAATAAATTATAATAAAAGTAAAACCATAATTATTTGAAAGGAAACAACAACTATAATAATAAATTTTACTAAATATTATCAGTATTTAGTTCAGTTTCTTATCTTTTGAGTTTTCTTTCTCAATAACAATTGTATATACTTAGCGCAGATAAGACTTCCCTAAAACGGAAGAATTCATGCTTGAGAAGCAACGAACCATTACAAACTATAATATAATTTAAATAATAAGTATTTAAAAAATAATTATTAAACTAAACTATAACTACAGGCGTTGTATTAAACAACAAATGTAACATTAAATGTGCTTTCTTCTATCTAAGCAATTTTATTATAATTTATTTTTTTTTGTTTGTCAATACTTTTTTTACATTTTTTTACACTTTTTGTTTTTTACTTTAAAAATAAGCCAAATAATTCATCTGGAAAGAAGACACAAGCGATAATTAGGGCCATTGCTAATACCCCACAAACTACTAATGTAATTAATCCTGCATTACTATTCTTTTTTTCTTTTGCCATAATTAACTCCTTTCATTCTATTTCATTTATTTCAATATTTACATTGTACTTTGATATGTTATTATTAAATAATTTCATTAATGGTCTATAATCAATATTAATTCTACCATCAGTAATAGTGATCACAAAATAATCTTCACTCTCACTACCCAAAATGACATCTTTGATATATACGGAATATTGATTATTACT
>JAEEZV010000022.1 GCA_016291995.1 Caryophanales bacterium | reverse complement strand
TATATAGCATGGATTATTTTAGGAATAATGATTGTCATTAAAGTGTTTAGGACAAGATACTTAGATTATTATGTTGTTATTACTGATAAAAACATCGATAAAACAAGAGTAGAAGAACCAATTCAAGAACTTAAAGAAAAGGAAGAATACAAAGTAGTTATTCGTGATCCAAAACATAGTAGTTTTAATTTTCTTAAAACAGTTTGGAAAATATTTATCTTTTTATTTAAAGCCATAGTGCTTTTTGTGGCAATACCTTTAGTTATTGCATTTATTTCTTTAGTAGCTGTAGCAACAGTTAGTCTTTTATTTGTAATATACGGAATGTTTTTTGCCGGAATTTCTTTAGGGACTATCGGGGCATGTTTATTCTTATTTATACTTGTATGGTTTATCTTTAATTTAATATTTGATAGAAAGCAAGATTATAAAAAGATATTTATGTTATTTATTCTTAGTATACTATGCTTTGGAATAGGTATAGGACTTGCTTTTTATGATATGCAATCATTTACAATAATAGAAAATTTTTGTGAAAAAGCAAATAAGACAATTACTATTGAGATGAAGGATGATTTAGTTCTTCCTAGCATTATCGATTTAAAAGATGATCAAATTGTTATTGATAATGATTTAGATATAATTAAATTTGATTTAAGCACATGTGCGGAATCTAAAATATATACGCATACATATGAGGTTTATAATCATAACAAAGTATATTCAATGACGATGTTTTTCGATGACTATGATGGATTTACAATTTTTAAAGATGTAATTAATTCGTTAAAGAAAAAAGAACTTAAAGAATATAATTATGGATATGATATTGAAAAAGTTTATATATCTCGCGATAATTTGACAAAGTTAAAAGATAATTATGTAAATTATTATGATGAGTAGTGAAGTATATTTTTAATAGTGATATAATAATTTTTAGAGGGTGATTAAATGTTAAAGTTAAAAAACGTATCAAAATTCTATTATAGTAAAGGTGTTATTGCTTCAGGTTTTACTAAAATAAATATCGAATTTCATTTAGGTGAATTCGTAGCTATTATTGGTGAATCTGGTAGTGGTAAGAGTACTCTTTTAAATGTTATCTCTGGACTCGATAGTTATGAAGAAGGAGAAATGTATATTAATGGAGAAGAAACAAGCCATTATCGTGAAGAAGATTTTGAAGAATATCGTAAGAAATATGTTTCTAACATTTTTCAGAATTTTAATTTAGTTAATAGTTATACAGTATATCAAAATATCGAACTAGTAATGCTTTTAAATGGGTATAAAAGAAAAGAAGTTAAAGAAAAAGTATTAGAGTTAATCGATAAGGTAGGACTTAAGAAGTATAAGAAAACAAAAGTATCTAAATTATCTGGTGGACAAAAACAAAGAGTAGCTATTGCAAGAGCATTGGCTAAAGAAACACCAATTATCGTCTGTGATGAACCGACAGGTAATCTTGATAGTAGATCTGCTAAAGATGTTATTAAACTATTAAAAGAAATATCAAAGGATAAATTGGTTATTGTTGTTACACACAACTTTAAGGAAATTGAAGACTTGGCAACACGTGTTGTAAAAATGCATGATGGTAAAATTGTTTCTGATAAGGAAGTAGTTAAAACTGAGAAAGTTAAGAATTTAGAAGTAAGAGAATTTAAGAATATTGGATGGTTTAATAAGATTAGATTGGGACTTCGTAATACATTTAATATAATTCCTAAATTTATTTTAATGTTTATTGTATTTTTCTTTGTTACTATCAGTTTACTTAGTGTGTATGGTTCTTTTAGAAAGAATGAATATGAGGAAAGTAAGATAGGATATAACTATTATTTTAATGATTTAAGTGATACGAGAATTGTCATTAAAAAGACAGATGGTTCTTCAATAAGTAATGATGATTTTAATAAAATTAAAGAATTAGATGGTGTATCTAAAGTTGTAGAGAACGATTTAATATTAGATAATACTATGTGGTTTGAGAGTAATGATGGAAGTTACTTTAATTTATCAGGTAATCTTAATGATCTAGATAGTTTTGAAGGTAAACTAGATTATGGTAGAATGCCTGAAAATGATAATGAAGTAATATATCTTACAACATCATATGATTATTATTTCGTTGATAAACTAGAAGAAGCAATTACTAAGGATTACTATTTAGAAGGTGATACAGAAACATTTAAAATTAATGTTGTAGGTGTTAAATACATTCAAGATAGAGCAACAATAGTTGGAGTCGTTTCTAATCAACAAAATATGATATATGTTAGTGGAAATATTCTAGATAGTTACATGAAGAGAATTAATCATGAACGTAGTAATGTTAATGTAATTATCAATAATAAGAGCTATGAAAGTTATGTTGCTCCAGGATATAATTTCGATATAAGACCTACAGATAGAGTTTCTTCTGGAGAGGCATATGTTTCTGAAGCAATTAGTTATGCATGTAAAGACTATTATTGTAGAAATAAGAATCTTAAGATAAATGTTAAGAATTTATATTATGAAGATGAATTAAGTTTAAATATAAGTAGAGTATATACCGATAAAACGGTTGGTGAATTATTATGGTTAAATAAAACTAATCCAATAAATGGTTCAATATTTATAAGTAATTCTGATTATAATAAATTATTTAATAAAGAAAGTTATCAAGCTAGTGTCATGGCAGATCATCCAGAAAATGTTGATAAATTATGCGAAGATTTAGAGGAACTTGGTTATACGACATTACAAATTAGGCATACATTAGAGAATTTCGGAGCTGAGGCGTTAAAGATTCTAAAGATTTTAAAACTAGTTGTAACAATTATATTGGTAGTTACATTATTCTTTATTTCATATTTTGTTATAAAACTAATATTAAAATCACGTAATGTTTATTTCTCAACATTGAGAATATTAGGAGCTAATTTTATTCATTTAAAGAGAATATTAGATATTGAAATATTTACTGATGCAACAATTGCATATTTGGTATATATAGGATTAACTTTATTAGTTAAATTCAATGTTATATATATTAAATTTATTGCTAATATTTATGAATATTTAAAATTAAGAGATTATGTTTTAATGTATATTATTTTAGTTCTAATGTCATATTTAATATCACAAAGATTTTCAAATAAGATATTTAAAAATAGTGCAATGACATCTTATAGAGAGGAAGTGTAAATATGATTAGGATTGAGAAATTAAATAAGTATTACAACAAAGGTAGAAAAAATCAAATTCATGTTATTAATGATACTAATTTAACACTTCCAGATACTGGTCTTATTGCACTTTTAGGGCCTAGTGGTTGTGGTAAGACAACGCTTCTTAATGCAATTGGTGGATTAGATAAAGTTAATAATGGTAATATATATATTAATGATAATAAGATTACTACAATTTTTACTGGTAAAAAAGATAAATTAAGAAATTTAAAAGTTGGATATATTTTCCAAGATTATAAATTAATTGATAATAAAACAGTCTATGAAAATGTTTCAATGGTCTTGAGAATGATTGGTATTAAAGATAAGGAAGAAGTTAAGAAGAGAGTAGAATATATTCTTGAGAGATTAGGAATATATCGTTATAGACATCGTCCTTGTGGAATGCTAAGTGGTGGAGAGAGACAAAGAGTTGGTATTGCTAGAGCATTAGTTAAAAATCCAGATATTATATTAGCTGATGAACCAACAGGTAATCTTGATAGTAAGAATACAATTGAAATAATGAATATTATTAAATCTATTTCAAAAGATAAATTAGTAATACTAGTAACACATGAAGTAGAGTTAGCTAAATTCTATGCAACAAGAATTATTGAAGTATTGGACGGAACTGTTACAAAGGATTATAAGAATAAAAATACGGGTAATTTGGATTATCGTATCGATAATAAGTTTTATTTAAAAGATTTTAAATATCATAATAAGAATCATGATAACAATATAAATATCGAAATGTATAGTGATGGAGAAGATGAATTAAATTTAGTAATTATTCTTAAGAATGGAAATTTATATATTAAGAATAAAGATAATGATAAGATAGAGGTTATCGACAGTAGTTCTAATATTGAATTAGTTAATGATCATTATAAAGAATTAGATAAAAGTGTCTATGAAAAATATTCTTTTGATTTTGATAAAATTATCAATAATAATTTTAAATTAAGATATACATCAATATTTAATATATTTACGATATTTAGTAATGGATTTAAAAAAGTAAAATCATATTCATTTATTAAAAAGTTATTATTAGTTGGTTTCTTCTTATCAGCATTATTTGTTACTTATTCAATTAGTAATTTACTTGGAGTTACCAATATTAGAGATGTTGATTTTGTTTCAACAAATGCTAATTATTTGATTTTAAATGGTAGTAAAGTTACAGTAAAAGAATATAAAGAATTTAATGATATGGAAGATGTTTATTATGTAATACCTGGTGATAGTCAAGTTAATTTACCATTAAATACTAATTTATATTATCAAACAGCAAATGCGGATGTAAATATTAAAGGATCAATAGCGAGTGTTAATATGCTAAAAGAAAGTGATATCATCTACGGTAGAATGCCAGAAAATAATAAAGAGATAGTTATCGATAAAATGATGTATGATAAGGCTGAAGCACTTAATATGTTAGGCTTTTATAAAGTAGAGAAAATGCTTGATTCTAAAATCAATATTAAGAAGGGATTACTTGAATATACTATTGTAGGTATTACTGATCTTAAGAGTCCATCATTCTATGTTGCAGAGGATGAATTTATTAATATTATCGATAACACAAGTAATGTAGATTGGTTTTCTGCTGAAGATAGTAATGAAGGCAAGGTATATGATTACAATTTATATAAGGATAAGATATCTATTACAAAGGGTAGAGCACCAAGCAATGATTATGAGGTAATTGTCAATGATAATCTTAAATATGATTTTAAGTTAAATAAGTATATGGATTCAGTTAAGATTAATGGTGAAAAGTTATATGTCGTTGGTTACTATACATCTAGTACAGATATTAATAGTTATTTTGTTAATTCAAATACTAATAAATATGAATTAATTGAATCTAAGAAGAATCTAATTGTATATGCTAAAGATAAGAAAAAAGCTATTCAAGAATTTGAAGATATGGATAGAAAATTAATCGATGTTTATGAAGTTGATAGAAAAGCATATGTAAGTGAAAATCAAGATAGTATCAATTCAAGTATTATCGTGGCAGCAGTTATGTTAGCAATTTCATTAATCGAAATAATTTTGATGACGCGTAGTTCATTCTTATCAAGAATTAAAGAGGTTGGTATATACCGTGCTATTGGTGTTAAAAAGAGTGATATATATAAGATGTTTATGGGTGAAGCTTTTGCTATTACAACATTAGCTTCAGTACCAGGAGTATTATTTATGTCATATTGTATTAGTGTTTTATCAGATATTGATTACGTCGGTAGAAATTATGTTATGAATATCTATGTTATGGTACTTTGTATTGTACTATTATATTTATTCAACATTGTTATTGGCTTAATACCAGTATTTAATACAATTAGAAAGACACCAGCACAGATTCTTGCAAGACATGATTTAGATTAAAAAAAAGAGCTTATGCTCTTTTTTTATATATTATTTTCGTTTGGTACTCTTCTTCTAGCCTTACCAAGGGTTTCCATATCTACTTGATAGTTATCAAGATCTGCTTGAATAACTTCAATACCATAAGTTTCAGCCAAAGCGTTTGTCATAGCCATATATGTATTGATAGCCATATCATTTTTTTCTGCTTCAATTGCTGATACGGCTTGTGTGATAAAACGAGTAAACATAGCGGTAGCAATTTCTTTACCTTGTTTATCTTTAGCTAAAGAGTAGGCAATTTGTGGTCCAATAACATCATATTTAATTAATAATGGAATATAATTTGGATTTTTTTTCATAACATTATCTCTAAAGTTTCTTAAAGTATTTAGATAATAATTGTTATCAGGATATCCTAATAAATTACACATCATCGTAGTAATATAACATCCACTAGAACCACTTCTTCCATATAGGTTTTCTCTTGCGGAATTGCTTCTTGAATATGCTTCACAATAGTTATAGCATTTTGGATCGTTACCACTAATGTATTCACCTTTTTTTTCGCAGAAAAGATTCTCATTTACATAAGTGCATGATGCACAATAAGCTTCGTACATAATATTTCTCCTTTTTTACGGCTGATTATTATAGCATAAAAAAATAATAAAGTAAAGTTTACTTTATTATTAGTTTAGCAACAATGAATGCGGTAATAAAACTAAATATACCAATAATAGTTGTAAGTAACCATACAGGCATTGTATCTAGTTTGAAGAATCCATCCTTATTCATACTACTAAGAAGATTAATTTTAAACATATCTAGGTCTTTATGTGATTTAGATACCATAACACCTTTATATGTAGTTAGTTCTTTTTGATGACCTTCAGTTAAGATATCTTCTGGAGTCAATGTTTCTAAAATGACTGTTTTATTATCTCTATATACTGAATAGTGAAGGGTAATATTACCATGAACCATTGTGAATGTTCTATCCGTTGGAAGAGTAAGTTCATATTTATCGATTTTATCATTTTCATCTGATGAAACTAGAACTCCTAAAAAATTACCTTCTCTTAAACTTGGATAATAATCAAATAAAAGTTTTTTGTAGGCTAACATGTTATACTTTTTGATAGCTCTTTCTTTTTTTCTGAATTCATTTTCATTGACGTAATCTATTATGTAGTTATTCTTCATATTACCACCTAGTATAATTATAACACGAATTATGAAAATGTGTATAAGAAATTAATAATATATTGGATAACCTCCAGGGTAATATGGACTTACTGGTACTGGTGGATAATATACTGGTCTTGGATAAAAAGCAGGGGCCAATAGTCCTCCGGTAATACCGCCTAAAATAAACGGAGCAATAAAGCCACTGCCACCAAATCTATTGTTATATGGAGGTCTTTTAAAATTACTTTGATACATTTTTTCACATCCTTTCATAGTATTATATTAAGTAATGCGAAAAATGTTAATGCAGCGATATTGTCTTGGCATTTATTATATGTAAAAACATATACCTTGTCAATAGAAAATAAGCTAATTTTTATGGCAAAAAAAGGTATAAAAAATCTTATGTAAAAAATGTGTCAAATCTATTGATATATAAATAAATATGATTAAAATATTAACTCATGAAGAGGAAGTGACATTTATTATTTAAATATTATTTTGATAATAAATGCGCTTTTTTTAAATAGGTAGGTGACAGTATGGTTGAGACAAATTTGCCGGTTTTATTTTTAAGAGATACTGTTATTTTGCCTTATAATGAACTTAGGATAGAAGTATCTTCAGAACTTGAAAAGAGAATTATCAATATTAGTGAAAAGAATCATGATGGTCATATTTTATTTATTAATATTCCTAATATAGCTGAAGATAAACCTAATGTAAGAAAATTACCGAAGATTGGTATTTTAGGTAAGATTAAGACAAAGTTAGCACTTCCTAATGGAGTAATTAGATTAGTTATCGTAGGTATCGATAGAGTTGAAGTAATTAATTATCTTGAAAATGATGATGATACTTATGAAGCGTTTGCTATTCCTACCAAGGAATATGATTTTAATGAACTTGAAGCAATTGCTTTAAAAAGAATTCTTTTAAAAGATTTAAATGATTATATTGAATTATCACCTAATGTATCTAATAATGTATTAGGTAGAATAAGTGGTATTTCTAGTATTTCAAGACTAACAGATATTATTGCTTTTGAAATGCCATTTGAATATACAACAAAAGTAAATTATGTTGAATTATCTAATCCGATGAATAGAATTAAAACTTTAATTCAAGATTTAAATAGGGAAATGGAAACGGTTAAACTTGAAAATAGTATCGATGAACATTTAAAAGAAAGATTAGATGAAGAACAAAAGAATTATATATTAAAAGAGAAAATAAAACTTATTAAGGAAGAAATAAATGAAATAGATATTAAAGATAATGATATTTTAAAGCTTAATAAGAAGATTAATGATGGCGATTATCCTGAATATATTCAAAATAGAATTAATGAAGAATTAAATAGATATGAACTTACTAGTCCATCTTCACCAGAAATGGGTGTTATTAGAAATTATCTTGATTGGTTAGCAAGTTTACCTTGGAATAAATATACAAAAGATAATAAAGATATAGCTGATATTAGAAAGAAATTAGATAGTACTCATTTTGGACTTGAAAGTGTCAAAGATAGAATTGTCGAATATATAGCAGTTAGTAAGATTAAAAAGAAAAATAAGAGTCCAATACTATGTTTGATTGGTCCTCCGGGTGTTGGTAAAACAACGATGGCTAAATCAATTGCTAATGCGTTAAATAAGAAATTTGTTAAGATTAGTGTTGGTGGAGTTCATGATGAGGGAGAAATTGTTGGACATCGTAAGACTTATATTGGTTCTAATCCTGGTAGAATAATTCAAGGATTAAAGAGAGTTGGAGTTAATAATCCAGTATTCTTAATTGATGAAATAGATAAACTTACTAAGGATTATAAAGGCGATCCAGCATCAGCTTTATTAGATGTTTTGGATAAAGAACAGAATTCATCATTTGTCGATAATTATATCGAAGAGGAATTTGATTTATCAAATGTTTTGTTTATTCTTACTGGTAATGATGAAGATAAGATTCCGGATGCTTTAAAAGATAGACTAGAGATAATTAATTTATCTAGTTATACGATAAATGAAAAAGAAGATATTGCTAAGAATTATTTAATTCCTAAATTGTCTGATTACTATAGCATTAAAATTAATCTAACGAATAAGGATATTAAAGAAATAATAACACATTATACGAGAGAGTCTGGAGTAAGGCAGTTAGAAAGATCACTAGATAAGATATTTAGAAGAATACTTATCGATGGTGGTAATCCTAATAAAATAGATGTTGTATCATATTTGGGTGATTATAAATATCGTTTCTTAAAGAATGAAAAAGATAGTTATGTCGGCGTTATTAATGCTCTAGGATATACACCATATGGTGGATGCATTCAGAAGACAACAGCATTAAGTTATCCAGGAAAGGGTGAAATTCATCTTACTGGAATGCTGGGTGATGTTATCAAAGAGAGTGTCTATGTAGCAATTAGTTATATTAAAGGTAATAGTGAAATAATGGATATTGATAGTAGTTTATTCGATAACAAAGATTTTCATATTCATTTTGAAGGAGCTGATACATTAAAAGATGGTCCTTCGGCAGGACTAGCTATTCTTACTGGTTTAATTAGTTTACTTAAAAATAAGGAAATTGATACGACTGTCAGTATGACAGGGGAGATTACTTTAAGAGGTAAAGTGTTACCGGTAGGTGGCATTAAAGAAAAGATATTAGCAGCCATCAATAATAATGTTAAAACTATTTATGTTCCAATTGATAATAAGGAAGATGTTAGAGAATTGCCAATAGAGTTATTGAAAGGAATAAAAGTAAAATATATTAATAACTATTTAGAGTTATATAATGATTTATTTTAAAATACACTTCAAGTGTATTTTTTTTGTTTTTATACTTGTAAAAAGTTTTAATATATGGTACACTTTTATAGAGAGTAGGAGTGTGCTATAAGCACTGTGAATAAAAGTAAGGGGTATATATGAAGAAAAAAATATTGACATTATTTATTTTATTGTTATGCCCATTACATGTGTATGCTGATAGCATTACTATTAGTTGCCCAAAAGAGGCTTTTGATGGGGAAGAATTTACTTGTGAAATCAGTGGTAGTACTGATTCTGCAATTTCTGGTGTCGAGACTAATATAGTTACAAATGATGGCTTGTTGTTTGTCTCATTCGTACATAATGCAATATGGAATGGATATGGCTCTAATGGTAAGGTATCAATATATACGGCAGATGAAATTAAGAATACTTTTAAAATTGGAACTGCTAAATTTAAAAAAAGTGGTAGTAATCCAGGATTAATAGAACTAAAAGATGTTGCTTTTTATACTGCTGATGATAATACAGCGATTGATTCAGTATCTGTTACGGTTAATATGAAAGAGACTAGCGTATCAAATAATGGTACTGTGAGCAGTAATACGAAGGAGCAGCCTGCGGTAGAAACTCCTGCTGCTACTGAAGATATATATTTAGAAGATATAATTATCGATAATTATTATTTAGCATTTGATAAAGATGTATATAATTATGATCTTACTATAGATAATGAAGATGAACTTGCTATTACTCCTATTTTAAGTAATGCTTTATCGACATATAAAATAGAAGGTAATAAAAACTTAAAAGATGGTAGTGTTATCAGTATTGTTGTAAGTAAAGATGATTATGAGGTAACGTATACTATCAATATTAAAAAAGAGGCAGTTACGGTAGAAAAAAAGAATGTAATTGATATGAAAAAAATTCTAATATCTATTATTGTGTTCTTAGTTATATTTAATGTTTTAAGGATGATTATGAAGAAAAAATAACATTATGGAGGGAATATGGGAAGTTTTATAAGAAAGAATTTAGGAATTAGTATTTGTTTGGCTTCGGTGGCTAGTTTATTTATACTGATGTCTGTATTTTGGATAAATAAAGGGACATATAGTGTAGATACAACAAGTAGTGTAGCGCTTACTTGTTCACCTAGTGAAGCAGAGCCTGGAGCAATAATTACATGCGATGTTAATTTGAAGATATCAAATGTTAAAGTTTTATCAGTAAATGCAAACTATACTTTGGATTCAAAGTTGACATATACGTCATTTACTGCTAAAGGTGATTTTGAAACGTATGCTAGTTCAGCTAAAGGATTTGCAATTGTTAAAACTACTGGTGTAACATCAAATACAACAGTTGGTCAAATAAAACTAAAAATAGCAGATGATGCCGAAGCAGGTAAGACTTATAAAATTAAATTAACTAATATTGAACTATGCGATGACGAATATAATATGATTGAATTGGCTGATGTCGAAGCAACGGTTACTGTTGAGGCAGAGCATGAATTTAGTACGGATGTTTATGAATATAATGCAGATGCTAATTATATCTATACTAGATCAGATGAAGATGCTGTAATTATAAGTAATCTTGGTTCGAATGATTCTAATATAGCTTATAGTATTAGCGATGGTAAATTAATACTTAAGCGTAGTGGAACAGTAATTAAGGAAATAAACATTATAAGATTCCATTCCGATTATCAAATTATGGATAAAGTAATATATCTTAATGATGTTGATAATACGTATTATAGTGAGATCAGTCAAAATATTACAAGTAGTACAGTTACTATTAAGGTTATAAATAAGAATGGTACGGCAATTACTGATGCTAACACAATAATAAATGATGATTGTAAATTATTAATTATGTATAATAATAATGAAATTGATAGATATAGTTTTAAACGTAAAAAACTTGTTATTGATGAGAGTTTAAAAGTTAATGATACAACGATGACAATTGAAAGATTGAAAGCTAATACAAGTTATGCAAATCTTAAAAATTATTTTGATACATCAGGTACTATTAGTATTACTAATTCAAAAGGTCAAAGTGTTACCGATTCTGATAAAATTAGGACAGGCGATGTTTTAAAAATAGCATTTAGTGATGAGACTTTGGAATATACGTTATCTGTACTAGGAGATGTAAATGGTAGTGGTACAGTAGACCTAAGTGATGTTATTAAATTACATCAACACAATATCGATATAAGTCATCTTACTGGTGCTTATTTAACGGCCGGTGAAGTCAACGGTAACGGAAATGTCGATTTAAGTGATGTTATTAAATTACATCAATTCATACTTGGAAAGATAAGTACTTTGGAGGTGCAAAAATGAGAAATAAACTAAAGTTATTGTTGACAATTTCATTGATGTTGTTTTTCCCAATTACGGTAAATGCATTATCTGGTACTTTATCTATGAGTTGTTCACCATCAGAAGCTAAAGCAGGAGATATAATTACGTGTTCTTTAAGCGGAACGACCGATACTGATATATATGGTGTAACTGGTACGTTTGATTTACCTGATGGAATAGAAATTAATTCTCAAAATATTACTTTTGCTGATGACAATTGGGAAGGTAAGACAATTAATGGTAATAAAATTGCTCCATATATGGGAAATCCAGCCAATGGATCATTTCAAATTGGATCAATAAAATTTAAACTTTCTGATTCAATAAGTGAGGGAAGTAAAACTATCAAACTTACGGATGTTAAATTCTATGATTTGGATGATAATTATTCTGTTAGCGATGCAACAGTATCAGTTACAGTTGGTTCTGGATCAGAACCGGTAGAAACGGAAAAAGGTCTTAAGAATTTATCTATTACTAATGGTACTTTGGGTAGGCCTTTCTCATCATTAGATAATGATACAGGATATGCTGTTCTTCTAGATAGTGAAACTACGACTACATTTGGTATTTCTGCTACTAGTAAAAATGCTAATGATACAATTGTTATTAAGAATGGTCATACGGATGCAACTCTTAATGCAAGTAGTATTGAATTTAATCCACCTAGTGGTCAAACAAATATGCAAGTTAAGATATATGTTGGTGAAGGAGATAACCAAGTAATATATACACTTAATGTTGCCAGACCTGTTCCACAAGAAGTAGAAGGTGGAGAACTTGCAACTTTGACTGTTGGTGGTAAGAATGTTACTTTATCTAGTTCTAAATATGAATATGAAGTAACACTTGATGATGTTTCTTCATATACAGTTGATGCAACACTTAAAGATAGTGAAAACTATGAATTTTCTTCATTCTTTGTTCCACCTAAAGTATTATCAGGTGAAGGACAAGTATTAATAACTATAAATCATAAAGAGAATTTAGTCGAACAAGTTTCTTATACGATTACTGTTAAGAAAGCTGGTTCATCTGCTACGCCTAGTCAAAAGCCACCAGTTAATCCTAGTACTGGTGGAACGAGTGCATTTATTATGGCGATAGTTTTAATAGCTTCACTTGGAGTTGCAATGTACTATTATAAAAAGAATATGCAAAGTTTTGAATAAAGAGCATTAATTGCTCTTTTTTTCATATTATTTATTGGTGATATAATGCTTTTATTTATAAAAAGTTTTATCGTTGGTATCGGCAAAATAATGCCTGGAGTATCTGGAGCACTGTTAGCTATTAATTTTAATATCTATGAAAGAATATTAGATGCACTAACTGATTTTCTTTCTGATTGGAAAAATAATTTGAAAACGATTGTTATCTTTTTTGGGGGAGTATTATTATCTATAGTATTATGTAGTAATATACTTTTATATTTTTTAAATAATTTTAAATTTGTTACAATGCTATTTTTTATTGGTTTAATATTAGGAGGAACATATAATTTTGGTAAGAAAATTAATTATAATTTAAAAAATATAATCATTATTTTGTTTGTTTTATTCATGTTTTTATTTTTAACATTTAGTGTATCTAATCATACAGCTTATATTAAAAATGATAACAATATAGTTTTCTTTATTGGTGGATATACTGATATATTTGCTTCGATCTTACCGGGGATTAGTGGATCATCTCTTTTAATGATTATGGGTATTTATAATGATGTACTTAGGATAATAGCTAATGTTTTTGATATTAATTATGTTATAAGTAATTTTAAGATATATTTTTCATATGGATTAGGAATGATAGTATCTTTTATTATAAATATATATTTGATTAATTATTTGTTAAAAAAACATAGAAATATAATGTATTTAATTATTCTTGGTTTAGCAATTGCCAGTATAGTTACTTTAATGGTTATGACGATACATATTAAATTTAATATATTTGGGATTGTGTTTTTCTTTTTAGGTATTTTTATATCATATATTTTAGATAAATAGTTGTCAAAACATTTATGAATATGATATATTTATTATGGTGATAGAATGAAAAAAGGTAAGATAATAGTTATCGAAGGAACGGATTGCTCTGGTAAAGAAACACAAACAACTTTGTTGGTTTCTAAATTAGAAAAGGAAGGATATAAAGTAAAAAGACTATCATTTCCTTGGTATGATAGTCCAACGGGTAAAATAGTTGGGGCATGTTTGTTAGGAAAACCGGCAATGTGTGAAGAAGTATTAAAGGAAGATCATAGTTTCTTTCCTGAAGGTGGAGGAAATGTCGATTCTTTAACAGCATTACTTTATTATGCGGCCGATCGTAGATATCATCTTTCTGAATTGAATCAATTAATTGATGAAGGATATATTTTAATTATCGATAGGTATGTTACTTCCAATATGGCTCATAGAGGAGGATTACTTGAAAAGAGACAAGATAGACTTGATATCTATAAAAAGATTGAAACTTTGGAATATGATATACTTGAATTACCACGTCCAGATTTGACTATTTTATTATACTTACCATATGAATATGCTTGTATTTTAAAGAAAGACAGAAAAGAAGTAGCAGATGAAACTGAACGTAATGAAAAATATTTAAAACTTGGAGAGAAAGCTTATTTAGAATTATCGGCAATATATGATTATGATGTTATCGATTGCGTTAAAGATAAACAAATTAGAACAATTGAAGATATAAATAAAGAACTATATGTTAAAGTAAGAAAAATCATATAGTTCTTTCTATTTTTATTTCTTTAATATTTTTATAAGTAATATTATTTGATTTAATAATGTCTAAGAAATCTTTATTTATGGATATGTTATATGTAATGGTATTATCAAATGTTTTATTATTTATTTTTTCATTTTTTAAGAGATAATCTATTTCTTTAATTTTGGAATAATCAAATGTGATATCTAAATTAAAGCCATCTATTAATTCAACTAAAGGTGTTTCTTTTATTAAATTTGAGGTAACTTTTGTATAGGCTCTTATTAGGCCATTGGCACCTAGTTTAATACCACCAAAATATCTAACTACAACAACTAGAGTATTGGTTAAATTGTTGGCCTCTAATACTTTTAAAATAGGTATTCCTGCAGTACCACTAGGTTCACCATCATCATTTGATTTTTGACTATTTTCATATATGTAGGCATAACAATAATGTGTTGCATCCGGATATTCTTTTCTAATATGGTCTAATATAGTATTTATGTCAGCATTATCTAGTTTATATATAAGACCAATAAATTTGGAATTTTTAATGATAATTTCATTTTTGTTGTCAATACTAATTGTGTACATATAACCACCAACTTAATTATATATAAAAATAATATTAATGACAAGTAGGAGAGTAATTTTTGTAAAGTGCTAGTTAGTTCATAGTCAAAAACATATACATTTGATATAATTAACTAAAGGTAGGTGTATCAAAATGAGAAAAATATCATATTTTGTTT
This sequence comes from Caryophanales bacterium, assembly GCA_016291995.1. Lineage (GTDB taxonomy): Bacteria > Bacillota_I > Bacilli_A > RF39 > UBA660 > RUG705. Next base: position 19,546 of record JAEEZV010000022.1, on the reverse strand, counting down.
TCTTTGTTTTTTCATTTGTTATTTTTTCATTTTCTGTATCTGCCGAAAAAATAATTGTTGTTACAGAAGATTATGTTAATTTTAGAAGTGCACCTACGACAGGAAGCTCTGTTATTACAATGTTTAATAGTGGACAGCAATTATCATTAATATCTGATAATGCTGGTACCGGTAATGGATGTACATTATGGTATAAAGCTAGTAATAATGGGACAGTAGGTTATATATGTAGTGAATTTACTAAAATAGAAGAAATACCTGAAATAAATATGGCTGATTATGAAGAATATAGTGATTATTTAAAAGCTTTAGGATTTCCGGATAGTTATATTCCATATTTAGTTACATTACATGTTAAATATCCGACTTGGTCATTCAAAGTATATGACATAAAACAAGATTTTAATAGTATGGTAACGAAAGAATATGATGGATATTCTCAAGGATGGAGTTTAATTGAAGATACCAATAGAAGTCGTGATGGATATAAATCAACTGCTTCTTGGTCATATAATTATTTAACTGATACGTTTTCAAATGATTTTAGAGGTGGAGGAACATATTGGTTTGCAGCGAATAAAGCAACAATTGCTTATTATATGGATCCACGTAACTTTTTAAATGAAAGACAAGTATTTATGTATGAAGCATTATCTTATAATAGTAATTATCATACTGCTGAAGGCGTTACAAAGATGTTAAATGGCACTTTTATGCAAGGATATGCTGATTCTGATAATAAAAAAACATATGTCGATGCTTTCTTAGACGCAGCGACGGAATATAATATTAGTCCATATGTTTTAATATCTAGAGTAATACAAGAAGTGGGAGCTCAGGGTAGTACAATTGTATCTGGTACAGTGGCTGGATACGAAGGATATTACAACTTTTATAATATTAAAGCTTCTGGAAATGGTAGTGCTGAAACGATTGCCAACGGATTAAAGCACGCGAAGGAACAAGGCTGGAATACTCATTATAAAGCTATTGTTGGGGGAGCAAGTTTCCTAGCTAATGATTATGTATCTGTGGGACAAGATACATTATACTTGCAAAAATGGGATATGGTAGGAAACTCTCTGGTCAATCACCAATATATGCAGAATATTGAGGCTCCAGCTAATGAATCAGTTAAAACATATAGGGCATATAGCAATGTTAATATGTTAAATAGTGATTTTGTATTTTCAATACCAGTATATAAAAATATGCCTGAGAAAGTATCTTTACCAAATATTGGTAACCCAAATAACTTTTTGAGTAGTTTATCAGTAAATGGTAGTTATTTATTCCAAAAGGCTAGTTCTAAGACAAAATATGATCTTAATTTAGATGCAAGTACTAAAACAGTAGAAATTGCAGCTAGTAAAGTAAGTAATAGATCAACAGTTAGTGGTACAGGAAGTATTTCACTTGAAAATGATCAAGAGGAAATAAGTATTGTAGTAACTGCCGAAAATGGAGATAAAAGGACATATGTATTAACTATTAAAAGGAATGCTGTTGAAGAAGCACTTGATATTGCGGAAATATTAAGAGTCTTAGGAATAAAGAATGACGGAACATATGTATATGGATATAAAACCGGTACTGATGCCGCAGCAATTATTAAAAGTATTACGGATAAGGAACCTAAGGCAACAGTAACATATAAGAATAAAGATGGGGAACTTAAGAATAATGGTATTATTGCAACAGGTGATGTAATCAATATTAAAACAAGTAGAGAAGAAAAAACATATACACTTATCATTTATGGTGATGTAAATGGTGACGGATTAATTAGTTCTGTTGATTATATAGCGATAAAGAATCATATAATGGGTACTAAAAAGTTGAGCGGAGTTAGCGTACAAAGTGCTGACGCAAATAAAAGTGGTGATATATCATCAGCTGATTATATAGCGATAAAGAATCATATAATGGGTACTAAACTTATAGTACAGTAAGGAGAAGGACATGAAAAAGATTATTAAGTTATTTACAGTAACAATTTTTAGTTTTATGTTATTTATAGCAAATGTTTTTGCAGCTGGATTTAGTATTTCTGTTACTAGTAGTACTGTAACGGTAGGTAATAGTATTTCTTTAAATATTACAGCAAGCGAGGCTGCTGGACAATTTACTGTTACAACATCTGATAGTTCAGTTTTAAGTATAGCAAGTGGTTCTGTTTGGGTAGACAGTAAGACTGAAAGTATATCATTAAAAGCAAATAAGGCAGGAACTGCTAAAATTACGGTAACAGCTACAGATGTAAGCGATTATAATGAAAATGCTATAAAAGGAAGTAAGACAGTTACCGTAACAGTTAGAGCTAAATCAACTGGTGGAAATACGACAACAACACCTGTTAAACCAAAATCTTCAAATAATTATTTAAGTAGTTTGACAGTTGAAGGTTACAAATTAAATGAGAGTTTTGATAAAGAAGTTTTAGAATATACTTTAACTCTTCCTGCTGAAACAAATAAAGTTAAAATTAATGCTCAATTAGCTGATTCTGATGCTAGAGTAACAGGAACTGGTGAAGTAGCTTTGGTTACAGGTACTAATACATTAAATGTTGTTGTAACAGCTGCTAATGGTAGTAAAAGAACATATGTGATTAAAGCAACGGTTGAGGAATTAAAACCAATTGAAGTTCAGGTAGATAATGAATCATATACGGTTGTTAGAAAGAAAGATGAGTTACCTGAAATAAGTGAATATTATGAAGAAAAAGAAGTAGAAATTGGCGAAGAAAAAGTAGATGGATACTACAATGAAAAACTAGATTATACTTTAGTTGGTCTAAAAGATGATGAGGGTAGTGTAGATTATTATATTTATAAAGATAATAAATATACATTATATAAAGAGTATACTTTTGGTAATGTAACATTACAACTTTTGGATGATGAAATGCCTAAAGGTTATAAAAAGACAAATTTCATCTATGGAGAAGAGAGTATCCCTAGTTATCAAGAAGTAAAGTTAGATATTTTAAAGAATACATATGCTCTTGATAATGAAGAAATTACGGGTAATCAATTTTACTTATTCTATGCCAAAAATGTTGAGACTGGTAAGACTAGTTTATATCAATATGATGCTAAGGAAAAGACAGTACAAAGATATAATCTAGAAGTGTTAGATTTATATAAAAATAATATGAATACATACTATAAATATTTGTTAATAGCTCTTGGTATAATTTTTGCTTTATTAATTCTAATAATTGCTTTAGCAGCATCTAAAAGAAAATTGGGTAGAGAATTAAAAGAAGTTAAAGAAGCAAAAGCAACTAAACCAAGAAGTAGAAAAAAGAAAGTAGTGGAAGAAGAAAATGAAGAAGAAGATCTGTTATAGATCTTCTTTTTTAGAGATGTTTAATAGAATTCCTATTTCTAACAGGGAAATTATTAAGCTAGAGCCACCATAAGATAGAAATGGTAGTGTGACACCAGTAACAGGAATTAGTCCTATTACGACCATTAAATTGAGGATAGATTGAAAGGTAATACTAAAGGTTATGCCAAAGGATAAATATTTAGCAAATTTATCTTCAATAGATAAAGATATTTTAATTCCTCGGTAGATAATAGTTATAAAGAGAAGGGATACGATTAGTATTCCAGCGAATCCTAATTCTTCACTGATAATGGAAAAGATAAAATCTGTTTGTGGTTCTGGTAAATAGAAGTGTTTTTGAATAGAATTGCCAATACCCATACCAAGTAGTCCACCAGGTCCTATGGCATACAAACTTTGGATTATTTGAAAACCACTGCCTAATGGATCTGACCAAGGATTTATAAAGGAAGTAATTCTTGCAATACGATACGGAGCAATAATAATTAAAACGATGATACCGATTAGTCCCAATATACCCATTTTAATAAAGAAACTCATATTTACACCCGAGATAAATAAGAGGGAGATAACGGACATGACAATAATTACACCGGTACCTAAATCTGGTTGTAACATGATAAGAGCAAATGTTAGAAAAAGAATTATCAATATTGGCAATATAGAATGCTTAATATCTTTAATTTTATTATTACTTAAATATTTTGAAGTAAAGATAATTAATCCTATTTTGGCGGCTTCACTGGGTTGAATACCTAATGGCCCTATACCAAACCAACTTCTACTTCCATTTCTAATTGTACCAATACCAGGAATTAAAACAAGGATAAGCAATCCAAGACATATCATAAGGATGATATTACTATATTTTTTATATATTTTAAAATCTATTTTGGAGATAAAAAACATGATGATATATCCTAAAAAAAGAAATATACCTTGGCTTTTTAAATATTTATATGGATCATTAAACTTATATTCTGCCCATATAGATGAAGATGAATAAATCATTAATAGACCAAATAAAGATAATATAATTACGGAATAGAGTAATACTTTATCTATTTTTTTCATATTTAATCACATTAAATTATATGTTTAATACATAAAAAAAGCACATTTCTGTGCTTTTATAACCATACGCCATATATTAAGGCTAGTAGACATAAGATAAATCCTGCTATCCAAAATACTTTAACGATATCTCCTTCACGCCATCCAAGTCTTTCAAAGTGATGGTGAATTGGTGTCATTAAGAATACTTTCTTTTTAAATAGGACAACGGATGTTATTTGAATCATAACACTTAGTGTTTCTATTACGAATACACCACCGATAACGGCAAGAGATAATTCATGGTTAGTAAGAATAGCAATTGTAGCTAATGTAGCTCCTAATGTAAGGGAACCAGTATCTCCCATAAATACTTTAGCAGGATTTGTATTATATACTAAGAATCCCATCAAACTACCTACGACAATGAAACAGAAGATACCCATATCTTGGTAACCTTGTATCCAGTAACTTCCCCAAGATATTAGACCAAAGGCAACAAAGGCAATAGCGGATAAACCACCAGCTAAACCATCTAAGCCATCTGTTAGATTAACAGCATTACTTGTACCAACCAATAAGAATAAAATAAATAAACCATATCCCCAACCTAAATTCCATTTAATACCTAGAGCGGTAATTTCTAATATGGAATTAGCAGTTGTATATTTACAATATAGTACATAGAATATTAAGGCTACGACAAATTGTAGTAATAATTTTTCTATTTGTGTAAGTCCTTCATTTTGATTTTTTCTAATACTTAGATAATCATCTAAGAAACCAATAATACTATAAGAGATAAATACAAATAAAACAATTAATAAGTTAACTGAAAATTCAATTTTATTTGTAATTATTAACATTATCGTCGCCAAAATAGTTGGGATTATGAATATTAGTCCACCCATAGTAGGTGTACCAGATTTTCTTTGATGAGTTTCAACATATACATTTATTCTTTGTCCCGCTTTGATCTTTCTTAAAAGTGGAATAGCCACTAGACCAAAAGCGGTAGTAATAATGAAGCCAATCATAAGAGCAAATAACGATTTTGTTAAAGTTAGCATATTTCACTTCCTTCACCAACATTATACCATAAAAGTATCAATAATATATATTTAAATTAGTGGTTGACATGTTGTTGTCAGTTTCCTAAAAGTATCTTTATGGTACTACCAATAGGGATATAAGTACCACCACTAGGAGATATTTCTTTAATTATTTTACCATTTCCAGCATATTCAATAGTAAAGTCTTTAAGATTTTTTTTGACATCATCTATATTACTACCAATAATATTGGGTATTTTGGCATATTTTGTATCATACCAATTATATGTTTTTTCTAGAGTATAATCAGATCCTTTGATATTTAATTCTTCGATAACATCTATCATGATATTTTTTGCTATTGGTGCAGAAACTGTTCCCCCATATTGGACAACTCCTTTTGGGTTATCAATAGCAACGTAGATAACGGCTTTAGGATTATCAGCAGGTAAGAATCCTACAAATGATAAAATATAGTTACCAGTCATATAAACACCATTTTTTACTTTTTGAGCAGTACCAGTCTTACCACCAATTCGGTATCCTTCAATGTAAGCATTTCTTCCAGTTCCATAAGCTACGACTGTTTCTAGAGCCATTCTTACGGTCTGACTGGTTTCTTTACTTATGACATTTCTCATTAATTTAGGACTATTTTCCAAGATTATTTCACCCGTGTTTGGTTCGACAATTCTTTTTACAATATATGGTTTATATAAAAAGCCTCCATTGATTGCAGCAGAAACAGCGGTAATTTGCTGGATCGCAGTAACACTTATTCCTTGACCAAAAGAAGTGGTAGCTAATTCGACAGGGCCAACATTATCTAAATTAAAAAGTATTCCATTACTTTCGCCATTTAAATCGATTCCTGTTTTACTACCAAAGCCAAATTCTTTAATATATTTAAATAGTCTTTCTTTTCCTAGTTTATTTCCTAAGGATACAAAACCGGGATTACAGCTATTTTGAACTACTTCTAGGTATGTTTGGCTACCATGTCCTCCTGCTTTCCAACATCTTATTCTAGCTCCTTCAACATTGACACTACCTCCGTCATAAAAAGTATCTTTCAGTAAGTCAACAGTTTTTTCTTCAATAGAGGCGGCTAGAGTAATTATTTTAAATGTCGATCCCGGTTCATAGGTCGACCAAATGGCAAGATTTCTATTTATTGTTTCAATATCATAGTTTTTATAATTGCTTGGTGAAAAGTCGGGCTTTGAAGAGATGGCTAATATTTCTCCATTTTGGGGATTCATAACGATAGCCCAAGCACCATCGGCATTATATTTAGATATAGCATTATTTAATTCTCTTTCGACAGCACTTTGAATGTTATAGTTGATTGTTAAATATAAATCTAGGCCATCAGTTGGTTCAACATATATACTACTTTTATTTAGTTTATTTCCTTTGGCATCAGAATAGTATTTAATTGCACCATTGGTACCTGTAAGATATTTATCATATTTTAGTTCTAATCCAGATAATCCTTGATTATCTATTCCAACATAGCCAATACTATGGGATAAAAGTGTATCATAAGGATATGATCTTTTACCTTCTTTTAAAAGATATACTCCATCATAGTTTAAATTATTAATTTTGTCAGCGATAGCAAAAGATAATTTTCTTCCTTCTGGATGAATTATTTCAACGGATGATTTTTTATTTACATGTTCGCTTATTTTGTTTTCATTAACATCTAAAATTTTAGCTAAGTCTCTTATAACATCATCTTTATTTTTTATTTGATTTGGAACTACAACTAAGGAAACGGTTGTTGTATTATCTGCAACGACAATATTATCACTAGTTAGTATTCGACCTCTATTAGCACCAATAATAAGATTTCTATTCCAAAGATTACTAGCTAAGTTATTTAATTTTTTATAATCAAAAACTTGAATATAAAATACTCTTATAATAATTATTAAAAATAAAAAGATAATTACTAGTAAAATGATTTTAATTCTTTTATTTATTCCCTTAGTAAACATGGTTCACCTCAAGAAATTTTATGCATAAATTAAGAAAATAGCACAAAAAAGAGGCTGACCCCCTAAGGAACAGCCTCCCAAAAAGAATAAAAAGGGGTTGGCTAGTGTGATACTAGCACCAATTCGCCTAAGAAATTTGAATTGGTAGTTAATATACTAACCGAACTTATCTAATTTGTCAAGATAAATTTTAAAAAAATGTCAAAAAAAATAAAACTTATTGAAAATATACCCTATATATGGTATTCTTTATATAGTAGAGGTAGTGATTACATGGATAAGAAAAAGGCACTTCTTTTATCAATGTTAGTAATTTTTATCGGTGTAGCTGTTGCTGGAGGAACATTTGCGTGGTTTAATTCACAAGTAGTTGTATCCGATGGTAATTATAGTGGAGTTACGGATTGTTTTTTAATCGATTATAATATTAATAATGATGATAATACACAAGATATCACAGGAACATTATTTCCATCATCTGGTCCTTTAAGACCTGGGACACTTGGTGGAAAAGTATCAATGAAGATTAATAATAATTGTACAATTAGTGGAGAAGGTACACTAAAGATGCAAATCAATAGTGGAACCGGTGCCGTTTTTGGTACAACTGTTGCTGCTCATTGTGAGAATCCTACTACATTAGAAACATTAAATGATTATAAGACTAGTAGCGATTGTACTAGTCATAGTGGTTCATGGGTAACAAATGGGACAGCTTTAAAATATGCAATATATGAAGATGATACGACAGGAGATCCTGTTAGTGTTGGCTATGTTACAAGTAGTATGATTGGAGCTAATACACCAGTTCATACTGGTTTTAGTGTTACAAAGACAGAAAGAGTATTTTATATATATCTTTGGTTAGATGGATATAATTCCGATAACACATATAATAATGTACCATTTAGTGGTAATATCAATGCATATGCAAAACAAACAGCTGGCAATTTACCTTCTGAATATCAGCAAGTAGAGTATATTCAATCAAGTGGTGCACAATATATTATAACTGATGTTATACCGTCATCAAACTTTAAAGTAGAAGCAGATGTATATACTCCATCTGGTGCTGGTTCACAACCTACATTTGCTGGAGTTGGCGATACTAAAAGTATTCAATATTATTTTGATTCAACTGGTAAACCTGGCGTTTGGACCAATGCAGGAGCAGTTAAAAACTCTACGGCACTTTACAATCAAAAAGTTCACTATATAGCAACGACTACTTCGTCTGGAACGACGCTAAATATAAATGGTACTAATTATACATCATCTTATGTTTATCCGGGAGGATCATCAAGATATTTAATGTTATTTGCCTATAATGGTACTGGTGGGCCTAATTATTATTATACTGGTAGAATATATAGTTTAAGTCTATACAGTAATAATAATCTTATACGTAGTTATGTTCCTTGTTATGATAAGGAGTCTCAGGCTATCGGTTTATATGAAATAGTTAATGGTACTTTTTTAACTAATAAAGGATCCGGCAATTTTACTAAGGGCTCTAATGTAAATTATTAATAAATAAAAGAAGATTTTAAAAAATCTTCTTTTTTTGTGCTTAAAAAAAGTAAAACGCTTAAAAACTTTGTATATATCTATTGGAGGGATATACTTATGAAGGGAAAGAAATTAGAGATAATTACAAATTTGTTTGAGGGCAAAGAGATAAGAAGTGTTTGGAATAGTGATAAAGAAGATTATTATTTAAGTGTAGTTGATGTAATTGGTGTTTTAACTGATAGTTCTGATCCTGCTCATTATTGGAGAACTTTAAAATCAAGAATGATTAAAGAAGGCAATCAAACCGTCACAAATTGTGACACTTTCAAATTTAAAGCTAAAGATGGAAAATATAGGGATACAGATACATTAGATACAGAAGGTATATTAAGGTTAATTGAATCAGTTCCAAGTCCCAAAGCAGAGCCATTTAAATTATGGTTAGCCAAGTTAGGACGCGAAGAGATTGATAATATATTTGATCCATCAAAAGGAATTGATAAAATGATAGACTATTACTTAAAACATGGCTATAGCTTAGATTGGATAGCCTTAAGGTTTAAAGCTATTTTGGATAGGAAAAAATTAACTAATACATGGAAAGAGACCGGGGTAAAAGATAATATTGAATATGCTATTTTAACTAATGAAATATATAAAGAATGGTCAGGGATGACTGCAAGTGAATATAAGAAATATAAAAACATTAGAAAAGAAAACCTAAGAGATAATATGACTGATTTAGAAGTGCTTTTAACAGATATTGGTGAAACTACGGCAAGATATCTAGTAAAAAAGCAAAAACCTGAAGGCATTGGGGAAAACTTAAAAGTAGCTAAGTTGGGTGGTAAAGTAGCCAGTAATACCCGTAATGATATTGAAAAACTTTTAAAAGAAGAGATAGTAACTAATAAAAACAATTTAAATTATAAATATCTTGAAGATAATAAAGAGATAAACAATTAACCAAAAGGCAAATCTTTATTTATTTTTTAAAATATGTTAAAATATTTTAAAGGGGAAAAATAGAGGTGATAATATGAAAAAAGTTGTTGTTATTGGTGGAGGAACTGGATTATCAACATTACTTAGAGGTTTAAAATTATTTCCAATTGATATAACAGCTATTGTAACTGTTGCTGATGATGGTTCTTCAACAGGAAGACTTAGACGTGAATTTGATATGCCAGCAGTTGGTGATCTTCGTCATGTCATGTCTGTTTTAACTGAAGATGAAACGCTTACTAGTGAACTTTTGCAATATAGATTCGATACTTATAGTGACTTAGATAAGCATGCTTTAGGTAATTTGGTAGTTACAGCTATGTACAATATTACGGGTAGTTTAACTAAATCACTTGAATCTCTTTCTAAAATATTTAATATTAAGGGTAAGATTTTACCACTTAGTGAAGATAAGGCTGTTTTAGTAGCTGAGACTAAAGATGGCAAAACTATTGTTGGTGAAAGTAAGATTACAAAGGCTGGAAAGCAGATTAAGAAAGTGTATTATAAAAATAGAGTTAAAGTAACTAAAGAAGTATTAAAAGCTGTTAAGGAAGCTGATTTAATTGTTTTAAGTATGGGCAGTCTATATACAAGTATTATTCCTAACTTGTTACCAATTGAAATGAAATATGCTTTAAAAAGAGCTAAAGCTAAGAAGTTATATATTTGTAATATTATGTCACAGCATGGGGAAACAGATAATTATTCTGCATCTGATTGTGTAAAGCAAGTTAATAAATATGTGGGTAGAAACTTTATTGATGTTGTTTTAGCTAATAAGAAAAAAGTACCAGATAATATTTTGGAATTATATAAGGAAGAAAAGGCTGGGCAAATCATGTTAGATGCTGATAAAATAAAAGAGATGGGTGTTAAATTAATTGCAGCTGATTTCTTATCTACAGAGAATAATCAAGCAAGACACGATCCAATTAAAACTGCAACGGAAGTATTTACTTATCTAATGAAGGAGCATAAATAATGAGTTTTGGTTCTGATATTAAAAATGAAGTTACAAGATTAGATGTAACGAAAGAAGAACTTATTTCAGAATTATCTGCTATTGTTAGGAATAGTGCAATTATTGATAAAAAAATAACTATTTTTATCGAAAATAATGCTGTTGCTAGAAGAATATTTAAATTATTTAAAAATGCTTATGATGTGTCTCCGAATATTACAGTTAGAAAAAAATATTTTAGTAATGGACTTAGTTATATTCTTACTATTAAAAATAGAGTAAAAGAAATCTTAGATGATTTGTCTGTTATGGAGAATGATAAATATCTTGATATTCCTAAAGAATTCATATATGGGGATGAAGATTTAATAAGAGCATATCTAAGAGGTGTATTCTTAGTAACAGGTAGTATTAATGATCCCAAGACTTCAAGATATCATTTAGAATTTTTGGTAGATACAGAAACATATGCTAACTTTATTAGTAATTTACTTAATCAAAATGATTTGAATAGTAAGATTATTAAAAGAGAAAAGAAATATATGGTCTATGTTAAAGAAGCTGAGAAAATAAGTGACTTTTTAAGGATAATAAGAGCATATAATGGTGTAATGTACTACGAAGATATAAGAATATATCGCGATCATAAAAATATGACTAATAGGCTTAATAATTGTGAACAAGCAAATATGGATAAGATATTTATAACAGCTGCTAATCAAGTTAGAGATATTGAAAAGTTGAAAGAATATGATATTATTGATTTACTAGATGATAAGATAAAAGAAGTAATCGATTATAGACTTAAATATCCAGAAGCTAGTTTATCTGAATTAAGTGAAATAATAACTAATGAAACTGGTAATAAAATTACTAAATCGGGATTAAATCATCGTTTTAGAAAGATCAAAGAAATTATATATAACATTGAGAATAAGAAATAGGTGAGTTATGAAAGAGATAGAAATACTAGTTAGAGTAAATGAAAACTTAGATGAGATTAAAGATAAGTTTAAAGAGTTTGAATATCTTGGGGTATCTAGAGTAATAGATGAATACTATTACGATCCAAAAAGAGATAATCTAAAACCTAATAATAAAGGTGAAATTAATGAATGTTTAAGAATTAGAAATAGTAGTGGTAAATATTATATTACTTATAAAGATGATGTTTTTGAGAATGATAAATGGTTATATTCAAATGAATATGAATCACTTATAGATGATATCGATGCTATTCGTGAAATTTTTAAACATTTAGGTTTTAAAAAGTTATTAGAAATAGATAATACTAAAGAAAAATATAAATATAATGATTATGAGATTGTTTTAGAAAATGTTAAAGATTTAGGTATCTTTATGGAAGTAGAATACTGTACAGATTTAGATGTATCTGTAAAAGATATAAAAATGGATATTCAAAAATTTATTGATAATATGGGACTTGATGTATCTGAAGAATTAAATATGGGTAAGCCTGAAATGATGATAAAGTTAAAAAATATTGTCATAGATTAATTTTTTTGATATAATTAGATATGTTGATATAATTAGTATTTTAAATGAAAGAGTAGTAGTTATAAGTACTTTAAGAGAGTTAATGTTTGGTGAGAATTAGCATACTTTTAATTATGAATTACCCATTTATAGCTAATCGGTAATACCGTTATTAAATTAAGTAAACTAAAGGATGGTACCGTCATATTGACTCCTTTTATATAGGGATACCATCTTTTTTTATAGGGAGTGATATTATGAATTGTTATGAAGATTTAAAATGGAGAGGTTTAATACAAGATATTAGTGATGAATCATTAATTGATAAATTAAATAATGATAAGCTAACATTTTATATTGGAACTGATCCAACTGCTGATTCGATGCATATTGGCCATTATTCATCATTTTTGATAAGTAAGAGACTTGCTAAATATGGCCATAAGCCAATTTTATTGGTAGGTGGAGCAACAGGTCTTATTGGGGATCCTAAACCTACGGCAGAAAGACCAATGATTAGTAAGGAAGAGGTAGAGCATAATTACCATGAACTTGCTAGACAAGCTAAAGAAATATTTGGTTTTGAAGTAGTAAATAACTATGATTGGATTAAAGATATCAATGTGGTAGATTTTTTAAGAGACTATGGGAAATATTTTAATATTAATTATATGTTAGCTAAAGATAAAGTAAAATCAAGGTTAGAAAGTGGTATAACATTTGCTGAATTTTCATATATGATATTACAGGCACTAGATTTCATGCATTTATACGAGACAAGGAATTGTACTCTTCAAGTAGCAGGATCTGACCAGTGGGGTAATATTACTTCTGGAATTGAACTTATTAGAAAGAAACTAGATAAGACGGCTTATGGATTGGTTATGCCACTTGTGACAGATTCTAATGGAGTAAAATTTGGTAAGACTGAAGGTAATGCTTTATGGTTAGATAAGAATAAAACTAGTAGTTATGAGTTATATCAGTATCTAATTAATCTTGAAGATAGTATGATCATTAGTTATTTAAAACAATTAACTTTCTTATCAAAAGAAGATATTGAAGAGTTAGAGGCTAAGAATGCAGCTAATCCAGAATTAAGGGAAGCACATAGAGCTTTGGCTAGAGAAATCATAACTGACTTACATGGCGAAGAAGAATACAACAAAGCAGTAATGATGAGCGAGGCATTGTTTACTGGTAAATTTACTAATTTAGGAAGTAGAGAATTAGAGGAATTATTCCGCGGTTACAATAAAATAAAAGTAACGGCTGGAAAGAATATATTGGATACTCTTATCGATATGGGAGTATGTTCTAGCAAGAGAGAAGCTAGAGAATTTGTTACTGGTAATGCAATTAGTATTAGTGGTAATAAAATTACTGATGTGGATTATGTAATAATAGATAAAGACTTTTTAAATGATAATTACTTAATAGTAAGACGTGGTAAGAAAAATTATTACGTAGGATGTAAGGAGGTATAGTAATTATGGCTTGGGGAGATAGAAGAGACGGAAAAAGAGTAAAGGATATTCATGGAACACAAAATATTTTAATTGATTTTAAACCAAATAGATGTGATTCAGTAGTTTATATGAATAGTAAAATTGATATGACTAATTTTGTTAAGTTCATGGATAAAAAGAAAAAGGAGATAGAAGGATTAACATATTATCATGGCCTTGTTTGTGTAATGGGAAAAACTGTTTATAGTAGACCATACATGAATAGATTTATTGCTAATAGAACAATGTATATGCATAATACAGTTGAATTAGCACAGACAATTAAGGTAGAATTTGATGACGATTCTATGGAAGCACTTATGAATATTAAAATAGATCCTGAGGATACACTTGTTGATATTTCAAGAAAAACAAAAGAAAAAGTTGATACAATTAGACAAAAGAAACTAGATGGTAAAGGTAATGCTAATGGAGCAGCTGATGTAATTGGAAAATTGCCTAAACCACTTAGAGTGTTTGTCGTAGGACTACTTAAATGGCTTGATAAGCATGGATGGCTTCCTAAGAGTGTTACGGAAGATAATTTATATTATTCAACAGCAATATTATCTAATATTGGTAGTTTTAAAGTGGGAGCAATTTATCATAATTTAACTAATTTTGGTACTTCTTCTTCACTAATTACTTTTGGTGAAATAAAGCAAGAAGAGAATGGTAGATACTATATGGAAATGGGAGCTACTATCGATGAGAGAATTGCCGATGGATTTTATTTCTGTAAAGCTTTAAAATTAATTGAATATATTTTTGATACACCAGAATTAATGATGAAACCGGCTGGTGAAAAAGTAAAATATCCTGAAAATAGAAAGTAGTGTTTATATGAAGATTTTAGATGGTAAAAAAATAAAACAAGAGATTCTAGATGAGTTAAAGGAAGAGGTTAGCAAACTTAAGAATAAACCTCATCTTGTAGTTATCCAAGTAGGTAATAATGAAGCAAGTAATGTTTATATAAAACAGAAAGCTAAAATGTGTGAATATATTGGGTATGATTATACGCATTTGAAATTTCCTGAAGATATTACGGAAGAATGTTTATTGTCTAAAATTGATGAATTAAATAAAGATAAGTCTGTAACTGGCATTTTAGTACAAATGCCAGTTCCAGATCATATAGATACATCAAAAGTACAAAATGCAGTATCTGAATACAAAGATGTCGATGGATTATCCGATATTAATGCGGGTAAATTATTCCATAATAAGGATGCTTTGTTTTCTTGTACGCCATATGGGGTCATGGAACTATTAAGAAGATATAACATAAAACTAGAAGGTATGAATGCTGTAGTGGTAGGAAGAAGCAATCTTGTAGGCAAACCAATGGGAACAATGCTTACAAATGCAGGAGCTACGGTAACTATCTGCCACTCTAAAACAAAGGATTTAAAGAAACATACTTTAAAAGCTGACTTGCTAGTTGTAACAGTAGGAAAACCTAAATTAGTTACTAAAGATATGGTAAGAAAAGGTGCTATTGTTATAGATGTAGGGATAAGTAGACTGGCTGAAGGATTATGCGGTGATGTAGATTTTGAAAATGTTAAAGAAAAAGCAAAATATATAACACCTGTTCCTGGTGGCGTAGGACCGATGACGGTTGCAATGCTAGCTAAAAATGTTTTAAAGGCATATTATCTACAAAAAGGAGAGTAGACATGCAAGATATTTGCAGATTATTTATACTGTTTATTATTTATGCTTTTTTAGGCTGGATACTAGAAGTTATATATGGATTATTCGTAGAGAAGAAGTTTATCAATAGAGGTTTCTTAATTGGACCATATTGTCCAATATATGGTGTTGGGGTACTTCTTATTGTCTATTTTCTAAATAAATATAGTAAAGATTATCTAACTGTTTTTGTAATGGCAAGTTTTATATGTATGGTGCTTGAATATTTGACTAGTTTTTTAATGGAAAAACTTTTTAATGCTAGATGGTGGGACTACAGTAATATGAAGTTTAATATCAATGGTAGAATTTGTCTTGAGACAACAATCCCATTTGGATTAGGCGGCATATTTATTATGTATGTTCTTAATCCAGCACTTGAAAAGTTACTATCATTTTTAGGACCCAATGTCACTGTTATTGGTATTATTTTAATGGTAATCTTTTTGGTAGATTTAATAATATCAACATTTGTCATTCTCAAGGTAAAAGACTATAGTATTACTAAATTTAAGGATGATACGGAAAAGATAAATAAGAAAATTAAAGAATACTTGCATAGTCATTCATTACTTACAAAGAGACTGGTTGAATCTTTTCCAGACTTTAAAACAATTATTTCAAAAAGAAGCAAAAAATAAATCTATGTTGTAGATTTATTTTATTTTTTTTGCTATACTTAAAATGTATATGCTAGGAGGTGAGATAATCGTAAAAGTATGGGAGATAAACTAACCAAATTTTTAGAAAAAACATTTCCGTTTATCGTCGCCTTAAGAAAAAAAAGAGAAGCAGCCATAATTGAAGCTAATAAATGGTTTGATAAATTAACATATGACATAAAGCTAAATTCTAATGGGATGAATCCTCAAGTATCAAATGATGGAGACGTCAATAATGAATTTATTATCGCTAATGAACCAATTAAATACTTCGATAATATTTTTATGAGTGCTAATTATAAAACATTTGTTAAATACGCATTCGTAGCAAAAAAATATCAAAAGAAAATTGATAATTTTTCTAAAATTGCTTTTGGAATAATACTATTTATAACTGCGCTTTTATATTTACTTGTGAAAAGTATACCTGTAGCGGTAATTGTATTTATTATTCTTATGGTTTTAATGCTTGTTGTTTCCAAGATACTTATGAAAGGTCAAACTTATGGAGAGTTTTATAAAGAAAAAGTGTATGATCTAATTTTTAGTATACTTCCTGGATATACGGTTACATATAATGGAGCAAGTATAGATTTAACCAAAGAAATTGTTCAAAATTTAGTTAAATTTAGATTTGATAGGTATAAGACAAGTAATCATTTAGCATTTCAAAATGACAAAATGAGTGGTAATGTTTATAACATGGAAATGGAAAAAGATATCGAATCAAGAGACAAGAATGGTAACGTTACAACAACCACTAAAAAAGTATTTGATGGATTTAGTATTACCCTTAATTATGGGCAAAGTTTTGACTTTTTGAAGGGTGCAATTATAAAGATAAGAGACGACGAAAGTGCCTTTTCAGCATTTACCGAAGATACACTTCAATCGATTCATCAAAGTGATAAAGAATTCATGTTTAATAGTGAAGAATTAAACAAGGCTTTTGATTGTTTTATTGAAGGCACAAATTCATTTGGTGATATCGATGATTTGATGCAAAGAATTCAAATGATTATTACTCCTATGTTTGAAGAACAATTGTTGTTTTTAAGAAAGAGATACAATACTTTTAATATGACTATAACCGATACGATGTTAAACTTTAATGTTAATATGTCTAAAAGTAGTTATCAGAAGATGAAATCGGGAGATAAATTTTCTTGGAAAACAAAATATCGTGACTATATAAAATTATTTAAACTTCCATTACCAGGAAGTGCTAAAGCAAATGATTTTATGTTGTATAAGATGTTTCCACCTGCTGAAAAATTATTCTTTATTTTATATTTTGATAATTTGATGAGAGCATATCTACATAGAGAAAGTATGAAAGTAGAGAATTTTGAGCTTATGAAGTCATTCCAAACAACAGATTTGGAGATATCAGTGTCTTTTTATGATGAATTTAAAAAGAAATATAAAGAAGAAATCGAAGCTATTTTTGAAGAATCAAAAAGCTTTGAAATAAATTTAGGAAGAGAGGAATATTATGGAAAAAATATTTGATTGGATGCTAAGTCATCCACTAGTAGTAATAATTGTCATTGTGTTACTACTTGTAATGTTAACTTATAACAATTTAAATGGCAAAAAGCATAGAATTGAAAAGTCGTTCAGTACTATTGATGTTTACTTGCAAAAAAGATTTGATAAGATGAAATCTTTACTAGAACAAGTAAGTCAAGCATACGATCATGAAAGTGATGTATTCAAAGAAGTTTCTAGATTAAGAAGCGGTATTACTAAAGCAATGGAAGAGGGTACTATTAACTCTAAAGTAGCTGCTGAAAATGATATTAATGCATTCATTGTTAGAACTCCATCACTTAGAACTGAAGCATATCCAACATTGGATTTAGGAAAGGAAATGGCAGTATTTACTGCTAAAGAAACAGTAATTAGCGAAGAGGAATTAGCTGCAGCAAGAAAACAATACAATGCTAACGTTACTAGTTTTAATAGAGCTATTTCATCATTCCCAACAATGCTTCTTGCTGGACTTTTAGGCTTTGGAAAGCCATATGAATTATTTAAAGTTGCTGAGGCTGCAAAAGAAAGGCCAACATTTAATTCTGTTAAAGAAGAGAAGTTAGCTTCAGAGCTTAAAATGAAAGAAATGGAAAGAGAAGCAGAAGTTAAAGCAAAAGAAGAAGAAGCAAAACTAGAAAACAAAGACGAATAATTGAAATAAAAAAATATATAAAAAAACAACATTTTTCTTAAATAAGATGTTGTTTTTTAATGGCTTATATATTATAATATAATATATAAATAATAAAATATAGCGTGGGAGAGGGACCACAGATAAAGTGAGGTGACTAATATGAGTAAGAATAAAGCAATATATTTATCAATAATTGTCTTATTTTTAGGTATCTTAACAGCAGTTGGATCTTATGCATATTGGTCATGGGCTAGTGAGACTCCGAAAAGGATTGTCTTTAATACGGCAACTGATTTATCTGAATATATCGAATATGATGACGGAGATTCTGTATTCTCTGGAGATTTCCAAATCGGTGATACTTATACAGATGGAATACACTCAACTATTTCAATTAAGAAAACTAGCGATGTAGCAAATATCGATTTATATGCCACAATATTTATGGATGTCAATCAAATTGGTTCAAATATGAGAAACAGTAGAGCACTTAAGTGGGTAGTTACTAGCGGTAATAGTGATAATCCAGGACAGGTACTATCAAATGGTAACTTTATCGGAGCTAATGCTGGTGATACATTGACGTTACTTCAGAATATCGAAGTATTAACAACAGTTAAAGAATTTACGATATGGATTTGGTTAGATAGAGCAGAAAATCCTAGCGATGCATTATCAGGTGAAACATTAGATACGACAGTATGGACAGAAATTACACAACCTGAAGGAATCGAAGATGTATTTGAAATTACACAAATCAATGCTTACTATCAAACAATTACAGCAACAGTTGTCAATAATAGAAACGATATAACAAACTATGCAGTAACAGCAACAACTGGAACACCATCTAGTTGGCAAACAATAACTGAACCTGGAAGAATATATAATTTAACATATACAGCATCAACATCTGGAACATATTATGTATGGTTTAAAGATAGTGAAGGAAATACAGTATCTAAGAGTGTGACAGTTGATAGCGTAGATACATCAGCACCAAGTTGTTCATTTGGTAATTGGAGTGCAACACCAATCAAGAATGGAGATACATCACAAATTGTA
>JAEEZV010000021.1 GCA_016291995.1 Caryophanales bacterium | reverse complement strand
TACTATATAAAATAATTTATCTATCATTTTATCATCGCCCATACCTTATCATACATTGAAATATGTTCCCCTATATTCTTAACAAAATGACCTGTAGTAACTACATCACTACCAAAATTTGCTGCTTTATTATTGATATATTCATCTGATAAATAATCATAACTATCTATATTTATACATTTGTATGGATAAAATTCAATAATTTCAGCCATTACTTTTCCTCTAAGAATGTAATCGATAAATTCATATAATTCATCAGTATTCTTAGCTCCTTTTAAAATAGCAAAATTATCTGTACTTAATGCAAGTCCTTCTTTAGGTAGAATATTTTCAATACTAGGCTTTTCCATACTAGCAAGTGCTCCCTCAGCATTCCATATAACTCCGATAGATGCTTCTTCTGATATTAAGAAATTCTTAGGGCTATCACTATCATATGCTTTAATATTATCCTTTAGTTTTAACATCCAATTCTTAGCTATTCTAAGTTCTGTTTCATTCGTAGAATTCATATCAAATCCATTTGCTAAAAGAGCCATTCCAATCATAATCCTCTGATCGTCTATTAAAACAATTTCTCCTTCGTATTTAGGATTTAATAAATCATTGTAACTAACTATATCATCTTTTATTTTATCTCTATTTATAGCTATCGTTGTTGAAGTAGCTATAAATGGTAAAGTATACTTATTACCTGGATCATATTCCATATTCATATAACTACTATCTAAATTATTAATATTCTTTAATCTATTCGTATCAATTTCCTCAAGAAGTCCTCTCTTAATCATGATTTCTACCATATAATCACTTGGAAATACTAAATCATATGTACCCTCTTTAGCTACTGATACCTTAGCCAAAAGTTCTTCGTTAGAAGAATATGTCATATAATTAACTTTAATTCCTGTTTCATTTTCAAAATCACTAATAACTGAACTAGGAATATAACTTGACCAGTTTAATACATTTAATACTCTTTTTTCTTCACTTTTCGCGCAGCCAGTACATAATACCAAAACTAGAAAAACATATAAAACTACTTTCTTCATTTTATACACCTTCCCTTTTAATTCTTCTTAAACTAATACTCATATAGATAAATATTCCTGTGAAAATCATTAAAAGTAAAACTGTAATAAGAGCATTGACATCTGGTGTAACCCCTGACTTTATCATTGAAAATATCTGTAGTGGTAAAGTATTACTATCTGGTCCTGCCGTAAAATAACTAATAACTACATCATCTAATGATAATGTAAAAGCAAGTCCCGCTCCACTAACAATACCTGGCATTAAACTAGGTAATACTACATGGAAAAAAGTTTTAAATTTACTAGCTCCAAGATCTGCTGCTGCCTCCTCTAAATTAGCACTCATTGACTCAATGGCACTATTCACATTTATAATGACAAACGGAATCGAAAAAGCTATATGTGACAGTATTAAACTAAACATACCGAGTTCTAACTTCATAAATGAATATATACACAAAAGTGATATACCCAACACTATTTCTGGAATAACTATTGGAATATATAGAAGTTCATTAATAAGTTTCTTTCCCTTAAAATCATATTTTTTTAATCCATATGCTGAAATAGTACCAATAACTGTTGATATTACTGTACTAATAACAGCCACAATTAAAGTATTAATAAGTGCCTCTAAAAGAACACTATTATTAAATAATTCTTTATACCAATCTAAAGTAAACCCAGTAAACATAATATTTAATCTTGATTTATTAAACGAAAATATAATTAAGATGGCTATTGGTAAGAATAAAAATATAAATACTAAAGTAAGCCATATATTATCTAATACTTTATTATTCTTCATACCATCACCCCAGATCCTCTAGTTTTCCACCAGTCTTACGATATATACCGATAATTATAAACGTTATCAGTAGTAAGAAAACTGATATAGATGCTCCGAAAGGCCAATTTCTTGCTGTCAAAAATTGATTCTTAATCAAATTACCAAGAATCATTATTTTACCTCCACCTAGTACATCTACGATAAAGAAATAACCAAGTGCTGGTGTAAATACCATTAATGATCCATTAAATAATGCCGGTTTAGTAAATGGTAATATTACTCTAAAGAATGTCTTTCTCTTATTAGCCCCTAAATCACATGCTGCTTCTAGTAATGATTTATTAATTGATGATACTGAACTATATAGTGGAAGTATCATAAAAGGAAGTAATGTATAAACCATACCAATGATTATTCCCAAATTGTTATACATTAACTTTAAAGGATTGTTGGTAAGTCCAAGTCCTAAAAGAAATGTATTTACAACTCCACTTTTTCTAAGCAATACTACAAAGCCATACATTCTAATTAAAGAATTAGTTAGAAATGGTACCATTACAAGTGTAATAAGTATTTTTTGAATTCTTGCATTTTTATGTGTAATAGCAAGCACAAAAGGATATGCAATCAAAATACATATAAATGTTACTACCAAAGCAATAATAATTGATTGCATGAATATTCTCATATAGACCATATCAAATAATTGTATATAATTACTAAGTGTAAACGTTGTAATCATGCCGCCATAAGAATCACTCTTAAAAAAACTAATGATAAAAATATATACAAGCGGTAATAGTATTAACAGAATACTATAGATAGTTACTGGTAAAGTAAATAGCCATTTATGTAACTTATCTTTCATCTTTTTCACCAAAAACATTCATATCAACATTATCCCAGTATAAATATAATTTATCTCCAACTTCATATGAATGATCATTACCAAATACCAGTACTTTGACAATCATACCATCCACATCGACCATTAATTTTGTATTAGATCCATCATATATAAGTTCATCTACGACACCCTTTAAACTATTTTCTTTCTTTAATGTTCTAGATATCTTAATATTTTCTGGTCTAATTACAACCTTAACTTTATCTCCTTCACTATATTTATTTTTAGAATATTTACTTACAAAATTATCTCCCAAATACAATAATTTCTTTTCTTTATTTATTTTTTTAACTTCTGCATCAAATACATTTGCTTCACCCACAAAAGTTGCTACATACAAAGTACTAGGATGATCATAAACATAACTAGGTGTTCCAACTTGTTCAATTTTTCCACCTCTTACAACAGCAATTCTATTACTCATTGAAAGTGCCTCATCCTGATCGTGTGTAACGTATATAAATGTAATTTTTAATTTTCTTTGTAATCTTTTAAGCTCTATTTGCATCTCTTTTCTAAGTTTTAAATCAAGTGCTGATAATGGCTCATCTAAAAGAAGTACTTTTGGTCTATTGATAAGTCCTCTAGCTAATGATACTCTCTGTGCTTCTCCTCCAGATAATTCCCTAGGAAATCTCTTTTCATAACCCGTAAGATGAACAAGTTCTAACATTTCATTAACTCTAGTTTTAATCTCTTCTTCATCTACTTTTTTCATTCTAAGACCAAAAGCAATATTATCATAAACAGTCATCAAAGGAAATAGCGCATAATTTTGAAATATTGTATTTACTTCTCTCTTTGTTGGATCCATATCTGTTACATCAACTTCATCGATGTATACCTTCCCTGTCGTAGGTTTGTCTAATCCAGATATAGAACGAAGTATTGTCGTCTTACCACATCCTGAAGAACCCAATAATGTTATAAATTCATTTTCATAAATATCCAAATTTATATGTTTTATAACTTCCTTCTTAAAAAAACTTTTTCCAAAATCTTCTAATCTAACTATTACCCTTTTCATACTTCACCTCTTAGACTTTCTCTAGTTTAATTATAACATTATTACTAATTAAAAACAATTAAAAATAGCATAAAAAAAATCTACACAACGTGTAGACTTTTTTATTATTCTATAATTTCAGATACTGATCCAGCACCAACAGTTCTTCCACCTTCACGGATTGAGAACTTAGTTCCGTTTTCAACAGCAATTGGAGCTATTAATTCAACTGTCATAGTTACATTATCACCAGGCATAACCATTTCAGTTCCTTCAGGTAATGTAATTACACCAGTAACATCAGTAGTTCTAAAGTAGAATTGAGGTCTGTAATTTGTAAAGAATGGAGTATGTCTTCCACCTTCTTCTTTGCTTAGTACATAAACTTGAGCTTTGAATTTCTTATGTGGATGAACACTTCCTGGTTTTGCAAGTACTTGTCCTCTTTCAACTTCATCACGGTTAATACCACGAAGAAGTACACCAGCATTATCTCCTGCTTCAGCGAAATCAAGTTGTTTTCTGAACATTTCAATACCAGTAACAACTGTCTTCTTAGTAGGTTTTAAACCAACGATTTCAACTTCGTCATTAAGATTTAATTTACCTCTTTCAACACGACCCGTAACAACAGTTCCACGTCCTGTGATAGTAAATACGTCTTCGATTGACATTAAGAATGGCTTGTCGTTATCTCTTTCTGGAGTTGGAATCCAAGAGTCAACTGCATCCATTAATTCATCAATTTTAGCAGTCCATTCAGGATCTCCTTCAAGAGCTTTAAGAGCTGAACCTCTAATAATTGGAGTAGTATCTCCTTCATATCCGTATTCAGTTAATAATTCACGAATTTCCATTTCAACTAGGTCTAATAATTCAGCATCATCAACCATGTCACATTTGTTCATGAATACAACCATTTTAGGAACACCAACTTGACGAGCAAGTAAGATATGTTCTCTTGTTTGAGCCATTGGTCCATCAGTAGCAGCAATAACTAAGATTGCTCCATCCATTTGAGCTGCACCAGTAATCATGTTCTTTACATAGTCAGCATGTCCTGGACAGTCAACGTGTGCATAGTGTCTCTTTTCAGTACTGTACTCGATATGAGCAGTATTGATTGTAATTCCTCTTTCTCTTTCTTCTGGTGCTTTATCGATATTAGCGAAATCAACTTTTTCATTTCCGTTTTTTCCAGCTAAATGAGCAGATATAGCAGCAGTTAATGTAGTTTTACCATGGTCAACGT
>JAEEZV010000020.1 GCA_016291995.1 Caryophanales bacterium | reverse complement strand
GGTTCATTTACTATTGGTGGTCCTTTTGCTGATAGTGGTACTACCGGTAGAAAAATAGTTGTTGATTCATATGGTAGTGCCTCAAAAGTAGGTGGTGGTTGTTTCAGTAGCAAAGATCCATCAAAAGTAGATAGAAGTGCCGCATATTATGCTAGATATGTTGCTAAAAATCTTGTATACCATAAATTATGTGATAGATGTGAAATATCCGTAGCCTATTCCATAGGAAGAGAATATCCAATTAATATTGGTATTGAAACATTTAATACCAATAAAATACCACTAGAAAGAATATATGAAATAGTAAATAAAAATTTCAACTTCAGTGTTGATAATATCATAAAAGAATTAAATTTATTAAGACCAATCTATTATGAAACAGCTAGCTATGGTCATTTTGGAAGAAATAATTTTCCATGGGAAAAAATAAAAGAACTAATCATTTAGTTCTTTTAAAATGGCATTTTAAATTTATTGTTACCAATCATTTTCATCATTTTTTTCATTTCTTCAAACTGATTAAGTAATTTATTAACATCCGTAACAGTAAGTCCACATCCCTTAGCAATTCTTTCTTTTCTGCTAGCTTTAATTATATCGGGATTATGTCTTTCCTCTGGCGTCATTGAAAGCACAATTGCTTCGATATGAGCCATTTGTTTAGGGTCTACCTTCACATTATCTATTCCCATCTTTTTAGCTCCAGGAATCATCTTAATTAAGTTTTCTAGAGGTCCTAATTTCTTTATCTGATTCAATTGAGCTAAGAAATCTTCTAAATCAAATTTACCTTTAGTCATCTTCTTAGCCATTTTTTCGGCTTCTTTTTCATCTATTTCGTCTTGTACCTTTTCAACTAGAGAAATAACATCTCCCATTCCAATAATTCTATCGGCCATTCTATCAGGATGAAATTCCGTAAGACCATCCATCTTTTCACTAACACCAACAAATTTAATTGGTATATTTGTTAAATGCCTTACAGATAAAGCTACACCACCACGAGTATCTCCATCTAATTTAGTTAAAATAACACCTGTAAGTTTAAGACTATCATTAAATCCTGTAATAACATTAATTGCATCTTGACCCATCATTGCATCTATCACAAGTAGTGTTTCATTAGGATTAACAGAACTACTGATATTTTTTAGTTCATCCATTAATTCTTCATCAATATGAAGTCTACCAGCTGTATCTATTAGTACATAATCAAATTTATTCTCTTTAGCATAGTTAATAGCATTCTTAGCAATCTCAACAGGATTACCCTTTCCTTCACTATATACTTCAATATTTAATTCTTTACCAATCTGAACTAATTGATCAATTGCCGCTGGTCTATATACGTCACAAGCTACAAGTAATGGCTTTTTACTATGTTTCTTTCTTAAAAATAAAGCTAATTTACCAATAGTCGTAGTCTTACCAGAACCTTGTAAACCAACCAGCATTGCCGTAGTCAACCCATTATTAATAGTTAATGGTGCGCTATCTCCACCTAATAATTCCTTTAATTCATCTCTAACAATCTTAACAAATAAGTCTCCAGGATTTATACTTTTACTAACTTCTTCTCCAAGTGCCTTCTCTTTAACATTATTAGTAAACTCTTTTACAACTTTATAATTTACATCCGCTTCAAGTAAAGATAATCTAATCTCTCTCATCATCGGAGCAATATTTTCTTCAGTAATTTTTCCATAACCCTTAATTTTATGGGCTATATCTTGAAGTCTATCACTTAAATTCTCAAACATATACGTCACCTAAAGTAATTATACACTAAAATTAATAAATTTCACAAAAAACCTTGATTTTTAGATTATTTTTGCTATAATTAACTTACTTGCAGATGTGGTTCAACGACTAGAATACGGCCTTGCCAAGGCTGTGACGGGGGTTTGACTCCCCTCATCTGCTCCATTGAAGTTATAACCGAACACCACAGATGTTCGGTTTTTCTATGCCTTAAAACGCCTTACAGCAGTCATCTATTACATATATATCACATAATTTTAAATAAATTCAGTAAAAAAGAATAAGTCTATGCTTATTCAATTGTTTAAACTATTAATTTGCTTTTTCATAGAAATAGCCCTCACCGCTAGTACAAGTTGGTTCAATAGTTTTAAATTTATATGAACCTCCAAATGACGAATTACCAATGTAGACATATGTTCCCATAACTTCATTTGTTTTAGTATCAATTGCTTCTAATTTAATGGTTACATATTTATCGTGTTCGCGATAAGTATCTAAATAGTCTATGTATAGTCTTAATTGACTTTTTTCAATGGTTACCGCACCACCATTTGAACAATTAGATCTAGAAACAATTATGTTTTCATTAGTTATTTCAAAATAATCATTATTGCTACTACCAGGATTAACATATTTACCTGATAAATCACTTGGTACATCGTTAGATATAACTTTACCATTTTGAGTAACAATTATATTACTATTTAGTAAATCCGTTGAAGTATTATCAACGTTAGTATTATCACTAATTTGATTATTACTTTCGTTTGCAGTTTCTTTTGAATTTAATTTTATAGTTCCAGTAGCAAATAGCACACACAATGCAGCTAAAATAACAATAATAAAGACAAGTAATAAATTTACTCCATTTTTATTTTTTCCTTGTTCCATTCTTACTCCTTTCTCTATTTCAAGGATAACATATCATATTAAAATTGCAATATTAATAAACTAGCATTAAAAAAATGTACATTTTTTTGACAAAATAAAAGAATGCAGTAATGCATTCTATTTATTTACTTCGAATTCAACGATACGTTTAGTTATCCAATTATCAAATTCAACTGTATATGTACCATTACCATCATATAAGAAATACAAATATTTTGTGTAAGAGGCACCAGTTCTTAAATCTCCAGCAAAATCAACTGAATCATCGAAGTATGAAGATGGGGTATCTAACTTAGTACCATTGGATCCATATACTGAATAATAGAACATATTAAGACCATGTGTTTCATCTTTTAGGTTCTTAACGGTAATAGGCATTTTAATGATTTCTTTACCATTGTAATCAGAATATTGATTATTAATAGTTGTGAATGAAAAATCCGTACCTAAAGATATTTCTAAATCATCAAATGTAAATTTTTCATCAAGAGCAATATTTTTCTTTTTGTTATTGTTTGTAGTATTACTAAAACCATTATTAGTAGTTTGATTGTTGTTGAAACTACTTTCATCATTGCTATTTCCTGCAGCAATAAAGATTATAAATAATATAGCAAAAATAACCGTTAGAATTGTTTTTGTCTTCTTTTCAATTTCTGGATGAAATTTCCACATAAAGAAGATACCAATTGGTGCACAGATAACTAACATTACCCACATAAACCATGTTTGTTCATAAAATTTAGGATTAGTGTTTTTACTAACATTTACATCAGACGTAGTTTCTTTTTTTTCTTCTGCTTGTCCTACTTGTCTACCACATTTTGGACAAACAACCGCATCTTTATCAATTTTTTCGCCGCAAAATTTACAAAATTTCTTATCTTCCATTTAAAATCCTCCTAAACAAAATATGGATTTGGTCGACATAGAATCACTATTAAATCTATAAACCAACCAATACCAAATAGACCTACCGTGAATATATATAATATTCCTAAACCGACTTTTCCTTCATAAAACTTATGACCTCCTAAAAGGCCTAAGAAGAAACATAGTAAAAATGCAATCCATTTATCACATTCTCTTCTTCCAATTGCTGCTGCACCATTAATTTGGTTATTGTTATTAATTACTACTTGTGGATTACTTCCTTTATCGGTTTTTAATTCTTCTAATTGTCTACCACACTTAGGGCACATAACAGCATCAATATGTACTTCGTTACCACAAAACTCACAAAACTTTGTTTCGTTAGCCATATCTTACTCCTCCTTCTAGGATAAGTATATCACAAAAACTTTACGTAGGCGACATATTTTTAAGATTATTTGTGAAATAATCTTACCAGATAGGAAGTGATATACTTTGACTGGCAGATATTCGAAAGAATTATTATCCCTAATTGTTAGGAAAAATATTAGAAAATATCGTCTAATGAGGAAATATACATTGCAAGAATTGGCAGATTTAACAGGACTTACCCATGGATATGTCAGAGATCTTGAATGCTTATCTATCGATAAGACACCTCTTCTTGAAACGATTGGTAAGTTTGCAGATGCATTGGAAATAGACATAAGACAATTATTTGATGATATAGTATAAAAAAAGAGCTCAATGCTCTTTTTTATTCATTCATAAATTTTAATTCAGATTTATCAACTGGTTTATATATATGCACTTCACCATTTCCGTTTGGTAAAGTATCAGATAATGTACCATCTTCTAACATTTTATATTCTCTACTAATATTACAACTTTCCTCAGATGGATCATATTTATCCTCACTACAATAATAATCGTCACGCAAAGATAATTTAATAATATCCCCCTCAATTATATAAGTACCAGTTGAAAAAGCACTTCCGGCTCCAGTACCACCAGATCTAACTCTAGCTGTATTATCGGAATTTAATTCAATTTCAATTTGATGATATAGTTTAAATCCAGTATTTGGATCGGCACCAATATCAATATACAACAAATAATACTTAGAAGTTACTTCCCCCTCGGCAGCATTGGTTTGCCCAATATCGCTTCCTGTGTCGTCGGTAGTAGTATTCTGCGAATCATTTATGAGGATATTCTTATCCCTACTACCTTTGCTATAACCCGTATATAATCCTAGTCCAAAGAATAATAAGCAGCCAACAATTATCAAAACAACTAATAGAGTTTTATTTTTATTATCCATACATTCTCCTTTCACACCTTAAAAATAACATATATCAACAATTAATTCAATAAATACAAATATATCTAAAAAAATTACATTGCAAAAATGTCAAATAAATTATATTATGTATATGTACTATCAAAATCAAAAGATGGTAATAAATATGTATGGGAAATGGTTCAAGATGACGATATGCCATTAGGTAGTGTTGAATTTACTAAAAAAGATATTAACAATCCAATAGATCTAGTGTTGGTAAAACAGCACGAAACAGATATAACATTCGGTGAACTATCAGATGAATATAGAGTATATGCTGTCGTAGACAAAAAACTTGTAGAATTAAAATAAAAAGACACATAGTGTCTTTTTCTTTACCATATTTTACATTCCTTTCGAATTAGCATATTCTTCTCCTTCAACATATCCTGATAAATCTCCGACTTTTTTAATATCTTTCATCTTTTTCTGCTCAATCATCATGTCGTTAACTATATCTACTAAATGAGTCATTTTTTCTTTAAACATTTCTAATTTCTCTTTAGCATTTTCATCTTTTTCTATTTCTAACTTATTCTTTAATATTCCGTATAAATAATCAATTATTTTCTTAATAAGAAATGGTTTCTTAAAAAACAAATCACAATTTACTATAAATGCTTTTGCTTCTTCGTGACTACTATATTTCGCTAATTCATAGATTAGTCCATTCAAATTAGCACTAAAATACAATTTCATCATCTTATCTTTACCTATTACATCTTCCACAACTCCAGAAATAATTTTAAAACATTCATATATTCCTTTATCATTCACTACGCCAAAGAATCTCTCGTTCAATAAATCGGTATACCCTTCATTTATTCCCATGCCGATAGATACATTGGCATATGGCGCCGTGTAACGATGATTGAATCCGATGCAAGATTTTAATCCGCGCTTAATCGTAGAACTCAAATGTAATAATTCGTGTGAGTATTCACCTTCCAATGTTATAGCACTTTGGGATTTAAATAATTTATGTACTGTCTTTTCACCATTTGGAGTATATGCAACAATTATTGACCTAGTAATTTTAGGAGAAAAATAACCACCAACTACACCCTTAGCACCTGTTAATCGAAACAATAGAGTTAATAAAATTAATTTAATGTTGGATTCTTGGATTTTTAAATTATGCAAATTGTTATACATATTTTTTAAATCCTCTTCTGGTATCTCTTCCTTCATTTTATTAACAAATCTATCTAATTGTTCTTGTGGAAATGGTCGCTGTTTTCTAATGCTTTTTTCTGAATAACCTCTATCAAAAAGGGGTGGCGAATCTAAAATAATAATTTTTTTCGATGAATCATCTTTTTGCAAAGAAAAACGCTTAGATAATAGTTTTATTTTATCGTATATTGCTGTAATAATGACTGTACCAAAACAATTGTTAAAGTCTTCAAGAGCCTCCCTAATATTCATTACATCACCTCATATCATCTATCCTTATATTATCACAGCTATAAAAAAACAGCAATATCGCAATTGAAACATGACACATTTTTGACAAAAACAAACATTTGTGCTATAATACACAACTCGAAAGAGGTGATTATATGGCAAAAGTTCCTAATGGAATGAATGAAGATTATGTTGAATACTTTCCACTTGAAGAATATGTAGATAGAATAATACTATCTCCACTTGTTCTAGAACATTTGCAAGATACCAATCACGATTTTATTGAATATATCAAGAAATTATCAAAATATGATCCAGAATATATCATGAATTATTGGGTATATCTATTATATACAGAGTTAAAATATAGTAGAAAAATAGAAAATATTGAATTTGATAAAATAGACTTAACTGAAGATAGTGTTTTCTTTGATACTCTAGCTATAAGTCATAAAAGGATTCACGAATTACATAATTTTGCTATGGTTGGTGAGGAACCTTCGTTTAGTTATCGTACCAATCCAGTAAATGTAAGTAGATATAATAGAGATGGAAAAGAAGAAATCTTTTGGAGAGGTGTTAATCCAGAAGACATAAATAAATTTATGAATGATTTTATTAAAATATATAAACATAGCGACCTTTCAATCTTGATGAGTAACCCATTCTTAAAAAGTGCTTTAGTTCATCTATTATTCGTAAGAATTCATCCATATGGTGATGGAAATGGTAGAACAGCAAGACTTTTACACAATGCTAAATTCACATCAAGTATTAATAAAATATATGGAACGAGATTAAAACTTAGTCCATTAAATTTATCTGAAAGTATCTACTTAAATAAACCAACATATGCAAGAGCATTAGATAATATATATTTTGATTTAAAACACGATAATAACGATGCGATAAATGATTGGTTTAATGTAATGTTAAATATGGTCGATGAACAAATATATGCTTCAAGTAATAAAGTAGATTCAATTAATAAATTTTATCTTCAAACAAGTGCTTCTTCATCAGAAGCAAAAATGAGAATAAGAAGTTTAAAATAGGACATACCAAAGTATGTCCTTTTCTTATAATCTACAAGAATTATGGTGCTTTTTCAATTCTATTATCTCACCAACAAAAAGTATATTATTGTCGCAGTACTTATTATGAAACCAAGAAGATAACAAATAGATATTGATAAAAATCCTCTACTTTTATTATTTATTTGTTCTTTTGTCTTTTCTAAATAAAAATCCATATTATTGGCATGTTCTATTCTCGCTTTTTCGTTTCTTGCTTTATTAATTGTGTTGCCTATTGCGTTATTTGTTTTTTTTATAAACAAAGCAGCTAAAGCGGCACTACGAGTTAATAGAGTTCTTTTAATTCTAAGATACTCCACTGACTCTTCATTCAAAAATTTTGTTTTATCCAATAATTTAGATTGATTATTATACATTGTTTTCGTATATTCTATAGCTTCTTTTATAAGACCCAATTCCTGGGTGGATAATTTAGACATATCTACCTCTTCTAGAAAAGCTTTACTAGAAAAGAAAGCGGCGATAGTTCTATTGTCTAATTTTTTAAATTTTTCATCATTAATAATTTCACTCATACTTTTAAATTCGACGTCGTCGTTTAAAAATATGCCTAGAATTGGTGATATTTTATCATACTTTGATCCTATATCATCTATTTTTTTATGATCTTTTCTTAGCTTAGCAATCGATCTATCAACACTATTTACTGGATCATATGATAAATAATCATAAATATATTCTTTTTCTATTGAATCAAGATATTCCTTTTCACTTTCATATACTTCTGGATAGTTTTCTTTTAAATATTCCCTTGTTTTCGTAATGCTATAAAGGTTTGCACCTATTTCAAAAGAATAATTATCGTGCTTAAGACGATAATCTAAATGAGTACCATTATAATGGCCTATACGATTTAAAAAGTTGTCATAACTATACTTATCAAATGTTCGTTGAATAGCGTGATATATTTCGTGAAAACAGACCTCTACCAACCAAGACATTTTATCTTTAGTATCAATAATCCGTCTTACTGATTTTAAGAAGATGACGATACTATCTGCATCATCGTCCGTTATACAAGCTCCTGAAGCCACAGACGGAAGTGTTATTAGACCGGGGTGTTTTATAAGACTATAGTTCATTTTTTTTAAAAAATCTGTATAATAACCAATTATTGTTACAGGATATGGTACTAAATCAAGATTATGTTCTTGAGATTCTTTATTGAAAATATCTCTACATATTTCTTTCATCTCTTTCACAGTTAGTTTTCTGTCCATATAATCACCTTTATTTATCATAATTATATCATCTATACAAGTGATTTCATAGTTTTTTGCATTGTTTGACAAATCTTATAACAATTTGTAAATCATTGAATAAAAAAATAGGACATACCAAAGTATGCCCTTTTAATTATCTTTTTTTAATTTTAACTTCTGTTACAAAATTATCATCTAGTTTACGTCCGCTTCTTGCACCTCTACCAATAATTAGATTAGTACCGTTTATTTCATGCATTCCTCTAGTTTTAAATCCTAAAAATGGAATTGGATTTATTGGCGACATAGAAAGACCGGCATATTTAAATTTTTCTTTATCGACGCCTATCTTCTCTAATCTATCTAGGATGTTATTTAGTGCTTTTTCGTGCTCTTTAGATAATCCACCATGATGATGTCCTGATAATACTAAATCATATTTATAAAGTTCTTTTGTATTGTTCATTAGATATTTATCATAGATAATATTTGGTAAATGAGATAACAATATATTCATTCTATTTTCATCTATCACAAAATTAGTCTTTTCTATATCTCTTAAAATCATTTTTTCTTTTCTTCTGACGATTCTATCTGCTGGATATGCCCATTTCGTAGGCATATATCCCATAAAATTAACATCATCAATTACTGCATTTGCATTATCTAAAGGATAAATATCTTTATCTTCTAAAGATCTAAAAGCATCTCTTTTTCTTTCATCATGAAATCTTCTTACATCATGATTTCCAAGAGACATGATAACTGGAGCTATTTCTCTAAAGGCATATAAATACTTAAGTATATGTCTTCTTGAAGTATCATCATCAAATCCTACTCTCGCACTACCTCTTCCAAAATAATCTCCACAAAGTGTAATATAATTAGGATTAATACTATCTAACATATCTAGTAATGCATCGTAATAATCATTATTAAAGTCACGATCTAAATGCATATCACTAATTAATGCAATCGTTTTATCTGAAGACACTTTACTATTTTCTACATTAAATGTCTCTTTTTGCATATTACACCTCTTTTCAGGGTATATATAATAATATAAAATACTATTATTGTCAAAAAAAAGAGATATAAATATCTCTTATGTTTCATTTACATCAACAATTGAAAATAAATCGGTATTATTGTTTAATTCCTTAATATTTAAAACTACTCCCATACCTTTAACATTTCCACCAAGCTTTTTTACCGCTTTTTCAATTGCCTTAAGTGTATTACCGGTCGCATATATATCATCTAAAATATAAAAGTTTTTTCCTTTATAACTCTCATTAACAAGTTTTGGAATCTCTAAAGTATCCTTACCATATTCTTTTTCATAATCGAAAGAAGCCTCAACCGTAGATGGCGGTAGTTTTCCTTTCTTTCTAACAGGAATTAGCCCGATACCTAATTTCGTAGCAACGCAAGCTCCAAATAAAAATCCTCTCGCTTCAGGTGCTAAAATATAATCAATATCCTTATCTTTTAACTCCTTAGCAAACTTATTTGTAATCTTTTTAAGTATATCTTTTTGAATTATCAACGGCGTAATATCAATAAATTCGATTCCCTTCGTAGGAAAATCCCATTCTGTCCTAATACCAAGTTCACAGTGCAAATCATTTTTTAAAATTTTCACTTTACCCTCCAATTCTTACATAAAAATTATAACATAAAATTAAACATATGATATAATTAATTTATGGAGGTATACTTATGTATTTTAATAACAAACTAATCATTGCCAAAAGCAAAGAAAATTTCATATCCCTAAATCCAGGTATGCTAAATCGTCATGGCGTAATTACTGGTGCTAGTGGATCTGGTAAAACAGTTACATTAAAAGTAATTGCTGAAACTTTATCATCTGCTGGTATTCCAAGTATTGTCATGGATATTAAAGGTGATTTATCCGGTTGCGCTAGAATCGGAGAAATGAATGAAAATATTGAAAAAAGAGTAACAAAATTAGGACTTGAAGAGATTAATTATGAACTAAAAAAATTCCCAATTAGATTCTGGGATGTATATGGAGAATCAGGACATCCTGTAAGATTAACTGTATCTGATATGGGACCAACTTTATTATCAATAATTTTAGGTTTATCTGAAGCGGGTGAAAGCTTACTTAATATTGCTTTCCAAATTGCTAAAGATAAAGAACAAGAAATAATTGATTTAAAAGATTTAAAGATATTACTTCAAGACATTTCAGAAAACGCCAAAGAATTAAGCGTTGCATATGGAAACATTAATCCAGTAAGTATCAACACCGTAGTAAGAAAGATTACTGTCTTGGAAGGTGATAACGGTACAAAATTATTTGGTGAACCAAATCTAGATCTAAAAGATTTAATGAAAATAACAGAGGAATCTGGTAGTGGATATATTAATATTATCGAATGCCGTGAATTAGTTAAAAAACCAACATTATATGCATCACTTCTTGTTTGGTTATTATCATCTTTCTATGAAAGAATGCCTGAAGTTGGTGATTTAGATAAGCCAAAAGCAGTATTATTTTTAGATGAAGCACATTTAATATTTAGTGAAATGAGTAAAGAAGTAATAAAGAAAATTACTCAAATTATTAAATTAATCAGATCTAAAGGTATATCAGTCTTCTTTATATCACAAAGTCCTGCTGATATTCCAAACGAAATATTAGGTCAGTTAGGTAATAGAGTTCAACACTGTCTAAGAGCATATACTCCACAAGAATTAAAAGCAGTTAAGGTAGCTGCTAGTACTCTAAGAGAAAATCCGGAACTAGATACTGAAAAAGCTATTCTAGAACTAGGAACTGGTGAAGCTCTTGTCTCATTTGTTGATGAAGAGGGTATGCCAAGTGTTGTTGAACTAGCTAAAATACTACCACCACAAAGTTATATGGGTGAAATTACAAAAGAAGAAATGGATGCTGTCATAAATAACAGTGTTATGGAAACAAAATATAGAGAAGTTTTAGAAAGAGAATCAGCTTTTGAAAAATTATCTAAAGAACGTGAAGAAAAAGAAGCTGAAAAGAAACGTATCGAAGAAGAAAAGGCTGCTGAAAAAGCTAGAATTGAGCAAGAAAAACTTGATGAAAAAGCTAGAAAAGAAGCTGAGAAAGCTAAGAAAGAAGCTGAAAGAGCAAGAAAAAATTCAGTTGGCTATAAATTAGGTAAAAAAGTTGTTAATAAAACAGTTAATAAAGCACTTAACAAAGGTTTAAATTCTATTATGAAAAATTTATTTAAATAAGGAGGAAACATGTCAAAAGTATATTTTACAAAAGAAATAACCCCAGAATCATTAATTAAAATATATGAAGCTCTAGGTGTTAATTTAACAGGTAAAGTTGGAATAAAAGTATCGACAGGTGAAAAAGGTGCTAAAGGATATCTAAAAGCCGATCTAATTGGTCCATTAGTAAAGAAACTAAATGGTACAATTATTGAATGTAATACGGCATATCCTGGTAAAAGAACTAATTATGAAGATCATATAAAAGTAGCTGAAGAACATGGATTTACATCTATTGCAGATGTCGATATCATGGATAAAGATGGTGAAATAAAAATACCAGTTAATAATGGCAAACATCTTAAGTATGATTTAATTGGTAAAAACTTTGACAATTATGATAGTATTCTAAATCTTGCTCATGGTAAAGGACATGCAATGGGTGGCTTTGGAGCAAACCTTAAAAACCAATCTATTGGTATTGCTTCAAGAAATGGTAAAGCTTATATCCACTCTTGTGGCAAAACAGAAAGCCCTACATTATGCTGGATGTCACGCCATAAACAAAGTGATTTTATCGAATCAATGGCTGAAGCAGCTAAAGCTGTCTCAGACTATTTAGAAGAAAAAAAGAAACCAATTGTCTATATTACCGTTATGAACAGAATATCAGTTGATTGTGACTGCTATCGCCTTCAAGGGGATGCCGTCATGAATGATATTGGTATCATTGGTTCCCTAGATCCGGTTGCTAACGATCAAGCATTCCTAGATATGATATGGAACTCAACTGATCCAGGGAAAGAAAAAATGAAAGAAAGAATTGATAGACAAGTAGGAAGACATATTACTGAATATGCTGAAAGTTTAGGATTAGGTAGCACTAAATACGAATTGATTGAACTAGATTAATATGGCATTAGAGGATAATATCAAGGAAATAGCAAAAGAATTAGAGGGGTTATACGATTTAGGTTATAGCATTGTATCTCCAACGGCTGAAAAAATAATTAGAACAAAATCCAAAAATATTGAATATATCGAATGGCATTTAGATCAGTTATTAAATTGGCCAACAGATAAATGTATAGCCTTATTTCATAAACTATGTGATTACTATAGTGAAATTAATCCTAAAGCGGCAAAAGAATACTTAGATTTATATGAAGAACTCTATGGTGAAGAAAAACCTAAAACAAAAGAAAAGACGTTAGATGACTAACGCCTTTTATATTTCCTTTAAAATTATTTCTTTAACCTCATTCTTAGCTCTTTCTATTTCATCATTAACAACTACATAGTCATAGAAATCTACCTGTTTTAATTCCTCTTCGGCAATTTTTAATCTCTTATTAATTGTATCTATATCTTCAGTACCCCTACCGATAAGTCTTAACTTTAATTCTTCGACAGATGGTGGAGCAATATAGATAAGTAAGGCATCAGGAAATATTTTCTTTATATTTCTAGCCCCATTGACATCTATTTCTGAAAAAACATTTATTCCCTCATTCATTTTATCCATTACGAACTTTTTACCAGTTCCATAATAATTATCATTATATATATTATATTCTAAAAATTCACCATTCTTAATCTTCTCTTCAAATTCTTCCTTAGTGATAAAGAAATAATTAACTCCATCTACTTCCCCTTCTCTAGGAGCTCTTGTTGTACTAGATACAGAGTAACATGCATCAAGCTCATTAAATAACATATTACAAATAGTACCCTTTCCTACTCCACTAGGACCTGATATTACAATGAATTTTCCTTTTTTCATAATCCACCTTCCCATTTAATTATATCAAATGATTGTCATTGAAACAAACAAAAAGCATATACTTATTTAAACTTTACATAAAATATATAAAATGCTATAATACGTATAGGAATGGAGGCCATTATGAAATTATATAATACTCTACATAAAGGAGTCGAAAATTTTATTCCAATTAAGGAAAAAGAAGTAAGGATGTATACTTGTGGACCAACTGTATATCATTATGCTCATATTGGTAACTTAAGAACATATATTTCTGAAGATATTTTAGAAAAAAGTTTCAATTATTTAGGATATAAAGTAATTAGATGTATGAATATAACAGATGTTGGACATTTAGTAGGTGATGGAGACTCCGGTGAAGATAAAATGGCCGTAGCATCCAAAAGAGAACACAAATCATCTATGGAAATAGCTAAATTTTATACGGAAGCATTCAAAAAAGATTGTGAAAAATTAAATATTAAGTGGCCAGAAATAGTAAGTCCAGCTACTGATAATATTGATGAATATATTAAAATGATAACTAAATTATTAGATACCGGATATGCTTATATCAGTGAAGGTAATGTTTATTTTGATACAAGTAAATTTCCTGGATATTATGAATTATCTGGAAGAAATGCTGAAGATTTAGAAATTGCTGTTCGTGAAGATATTAAAAGTGATACAGCTAAAAAAAATCCATTTGATTTTGGACTTTGGTTTACTAATTCCAAGTTTGACAATCAAGAATTAAAATGGGATAGTCCTTGGGGAGTCGGATACCCAGGATGGCATATTGAATGTTCAGGTATCAGTATTAAATATTTAGGTGAAAGAATAGATATTCACTGTGGCGCTGAAGATGCCATATTCCCACATCATACCAATGAAATAGCTCAAAGCGAAGCGTATTTAGGACATAAATGGTGTAATTATTGGATTCATTTTGGATTTTTAAACGATAAAGATGGTAAAATGAGTAAAAGTAAAGGCGAATTCCTAACTGTATCTCTATTAGAAAGTAAAGGTTATGACCCATTAGCTTACCGTTACCTATGTTTAAAATCATATTACCATAGTGCCTTAACATTCAGTTATGATATTCTAGATGGTGCTGTTAATGAATACAACAAACTAAAAAATAAAACATTATCTCTAACTGATGAAGGTACTTTTGAAGAAGAAAAGTATAATGAATATAATAATAGATTTAAAGAAGCTTTGGATAATGATTTAAATACTTCTATGGCTATAACAATTCTTTATGAATTATTAAAAGATAATACTCTTAATGATAAAACTAAAAAAGAATTAGTATCATCATTTGATAAAGTATTATCACTAGATCTACTAAAGAAAAAAGAAGAAACTATTGATAATGAATTAGATAGCTATGTTAAAGAAATGATTGAAAAAAGAAAAGAAGCTAAAATGAATAAAGATTTCGCTTTAGCTGACAGTATTCGTAATGAATTATTAGAAAAAGGAATAATGTTAAAAGATACCCGTGAAGGTACTACGTATGAGGTGATTAAATAATGAGTGAATTACTATATTATGGTTTACCATTACTTGGTTTAGCTATTACATCGTTTGCTCAGCTTAAAATAACCACTAATTATAGCAAATACAAAGGAGTTCGTGCTAAAAGCGGTAAAAGAGGCGCTGAAGTAGCTAGAATGATACTAGATAAACACGGTCTTAGAAATATAGCGGTAGAAGAAGTTGCCGGTAATTTAACTGATCACTATGATCCTACTAAAAAAGTAGTTAGATTATCAACTGATATCTACTCAGGAAGCAGCATTGCATCAGTATCTGTTGCTGCTCATGAATGTGGTCATGCTATCCAAGATAAAGTTGGATACACACCAATGAGAATCAGATCTGCTCTAGTACCGGTAGTTAATTTTTCTACGAAGATTGGTTATCTTGTAATAGTGATTGGTCTAATTTTAGGCTTTCTAAAACTAGCGGTTATTGGTTTAATCTTATTACTAAGTATGCTATTATTTCAATTAGTAACCTTACCTGTTGAATTTGATGCATCACGTAGAGGTAAAATAGAATTAGACGAACTAGGAATATTAGATTCTAGTGAACAAAAAGGCTCAGCAAAAATGCTAAGTGCTGCAGCATTTACTTATGTTGCATCAGTCTTATCAACATTACTACAAATATTAAGAATGGCTTTAATGGTTATGGGAGGAAGAAATAAGAGATAGAAATATCTCTTTTTTTATATCAAAATTCACTTATAGTTTTCATATTAGGAAACAACCTGATTACTTTATTTTAAAGGCTTGACAGCCAATTTCATATATTATAGAATGTAAAAAAACAAGGAGGCTAAATGAACGAATTGATAGAAACAGAAAATGTCAAAATTGAGGATATGATATATGAATTTAGAGGCAAACAAGTGATGATAGATAGAGATCTGGCAAAATTGTATCAAGTCGAAACAAGAGTACTAATTCAAAAAGTAAAAAGAAATGTTGAAAGATTTCCAATAGAATTCTGCTTTCAACTAAGCAACGAAGAATTTTTAAATTGGAAATCACAAATTGTGATGTCCAAAAATGATAATATTGGATTAAGGAGAAATCCGTATGCTTTTACAGAACAAGGGGTAGCAATGCTAAGTGCGATTTTAAAAAGTGATGTTGCAATTCATATCAGTATTGAAATAATTAATGCTTTTGTGGCTATGAGACACTACGTTGGTAATAATGGTTATAGGCTATCGAATGCTGAATCTAAGATAATAGAACATGATACAAGAATTAAACTCTTGGAGGAAACATTCAATAAATTTAAAGAAAAAGAGAATACAAATGAGGTGTATTATAATGGCGAAACATATAATGCATATTCGAGGATTATTGATATATTTAATAAAGCAAAAAATGAATTAATAATTATTGATAGTTATGCGGATAAAATTGTTTTAGATATAATAAGGAAAATAAAAGTAAAAGTATTTTTAATTACAAAAGATAGCGATAGACTAAGCAATCTAGACATAGAAAAATATAAAAGTGAATACGATAATTTAAAAGTAATAAGAAATAATTCATTTCATGATAGATACTTTATCTTAGATAAGAAAGATGTATATCATTCCGGAGCTAGTATTAATAATGCCGGTACTAAAACATTTAGCATTAATAAACTAACTGATATAATAGTAATAAAAGAATTTGTTAACGAAGTTCTTAACATAATAAAAAGCAACGAATAGTTGCTATTTAAAATCCCATTTAGGAATAAAACTTTCACTTTGCGTACCACCTTCTTGTATGAAGGCTTTTCTTATACCTATATTCCAGGCATAATCAATTATTTCATCATAAACTTTATCATCTACTACCCTATTTAATTCTGAATATTTGCATTTTCTAACCGGTGTATATTGATTCATAATACTAATATATATTTTATTCTTATATGTATCATATAAGTATTTTAATATTTTTTTAGATTCTTCTTCCATATCTGGAATAAGTAAATGCCTTACTACTACCCCACTTAGAATGGTACCATCTTTATCAAACACACATTTAGGCTTTTGCCTTACCATTTCTTTTAGTGAATTACTCGCATACTTAAAATAATCCTTACATCCAGAATATTTTATGGCATATTCATCAGAAAAATATTTAAAATCAGGTAAGTATACATCGATAATTCCATCCAACATTTTAATTGTATCAACAGTTTCATATCCACTTGAATTATATACTATTGGTATTGTTAATCCCATCTTTTTAGCAAGTTTGATCCCATCTATTATTAATGGTACATAATGTGTTGGTGTTACCAAATTGATATTACTAGCCCCTTTTTTCTGTAAATCCAAGCAAACTTCGGCAAATCTATCTATAGAAATATCCACACCTATCCCATCTTCACCAATCTCATAATTTTGGCAGAATAAACATCTTAAATTACAATTACTAAAAAATATTGTTCCACTACCCTTTTTGCCGGTAATTGGTGGTTCTTCCCACATATGGAGATATGCCTTAGCAATTTTAATCTTATCCCCTGCCCTACAAAAACCTAATTCGCCCTTATTTCTATTAACTCCGCATCTTCTAGGACACAGCAAACATTTGTTTAATATTTCGTTCATATAAATCACACGATTATTTTAACACATATTTGCTTAAAATGAAATTATTTGTTATAATGATTACGGTGATTTATGTGA
Source organism: Caryophanales bacterium (assembly GCA_016291995.1). GTDB lineage: Bacteria > Bacillota_I > Bacilli_A > RF39 > UBA660 > RUG705. Next base: position 4,768 of record JAEEZV010000020.1, on the reverse strand, counting down.
AAGTTTTAGATGTTGAATTAACTATTTCTGCCGTAAGAGAAAGCCAATTTCCAACAGATGGAAAAGAAGAGTATCTTCTCGTAGGTCGTTCTAATGTAGGGAAGAGTAGTTTTATTAATTCTATTATAAATCGTAAAAACTTTGCTAGAACTTCAGCAACTCCAGGTAAAACACAAACCCTAAATTTCTATTTAGTAAATGATTATTTTTATCTTGTAGATGCTCCAGGATATGGTTATGCAAAGGTTAGTAAACAATTAAAGAATAAGTTTGGTTTAATTATGGAAGAATACCTAGAAAAAAGAGAAACTCTTAAAATGGTATTTATGCTAATTGATTTTAGACATAAACCAACAGAGGATGATATTATGATGTATAATTACTTACAACATTATAATATTCCTGTGACATTAGTATGTACAAAAGTAGATAAAGTAGGGAAGAATTCCCATAACAAACAAGCTAATTTAATAGCCAAATCCTTAGGTATTACGCCAAAAGAATTATTACTATTTTCTAGTGTGACAAAACTAGGAAGACAAGAAGTATATAACAGAATAGAGGAAACTCTAGATATAAAATAAGGAGGTGGTATTATGAAAATGCCAACCGTAGCCTTGGTAGGTAGACCAAATGTCGGTAAATCTACCATTTTCAACAAGATTGTTGGTAAAAAGATTTCTATTATCGAAGATACTCCAGGAGTCACAAGAGATAGGATCTACAGCAAAGTAACATATAATGATTATAAATTTCATCTTATTGATACTGGTGGTATTGATTTAGGACTTGAAGACTTCAATAAAGAAATTATTGCTCAAGCATCTCTTGCAATTGATGAAGCTGACGTTATTGTCTTTATCTTAGATGGCAAAGAAGAATTAAATAGAAATGACTTTGCTATAAGAGATATGCTAAGAAAAAGTGGTAAAAGAATTATTGTGGCTGTCAACAAAATTGATAATGAAAAGAGAAAAAACGATATATATAACTATTATGAACTTGGCTTTGACAATATCATTCCAGTAAGCGGTGAACATGGCTTAGGTATTAGTGATCTATTGGATGAAGTAACCAAAGATTTTAATAAATATACTGTAGATGAAGAAGATAACCGCATTAAATTCTGCGTAATAGGTAGACCTAATGTTGGAAAAAGCAGTCTAGTAAATGCTGTCTTAGGTGAAGAAAAAGTAATCGTATCCAATGTAGCCGGTACGACGAGAGATGCTATCGATACACCATTTACTTATGATAAAGAAGAATATACCATCATTGATACTGCCGGTATTAGAAAAAGTGGCAAGATCTATGAAAATATTGAAAAATACAGTGTTTTAAGAGCAATGAAAGCAATCGAAAGAAGTAACGTATGCGTTATTGTTATAAATGCTGAAGAAGGTATTATTGAACATGATAAACATATTGCTAGTTATGCTCTTGAATCAGGAAAACCAATGGTTCTTGTAGTAAATAAATGGGATACTGTAAAAGATGATACTATTGCAGAGTACACCAAATTGATGCGTGCCGAATTTCAGTTCTTATCATACGTTCCAATCGTCTTTCTATCTGCTAAAACTAAGAAGAGGATTCATACATTGATGCCTGAAATCAAGAAGGTTTACGATAATTCTCGTAAAGAAATCAAAACGAGCGTATTAAATAATGTTATAAGAGATGCTGTTATATTACATGAGCCACCATCTTATAAAGGGAAACGTTTAAAAATATATTTTGTCTCTCAACAAGGAATTGAACCACCCAAATTTACGTTTAGTGTCAATAGTAAAAACCTTGTTCATTTCTCATATGAAAGATATCTTGAAAACAAGATAAGAGAATCGTTTGACTTAGAAGGAACACCAATAGAATTTGAATTTAAAAATAGAAGAGAAGACACATAAAATGAATAGTTATCTATTCATTTTTTTCACAAATAAAATTAACCTACATATAATTATGTAGGAGAGTGATCATGAAATTATCTGATAATTTTTTTAAAAAGGTAGAAAATAAAACTCATGTTGATAAAGATACCATTTTATCTCTTGCCAGTAAACTTCAAAATGGTAATATGAAAGATGAAAAAACATTAAAAGAAGTAATAACCACATTATCTAATATGACTGGTAAAAAAGTATCACAAGAACAAGAAGAAAAGATTATTAAAACGGTCATAAATGATAACGTTCCAACAAATATTGACAAGTATTATGAATAATGCATAAAAAAGTATTATTTTTCTTGTTTTTTTAAATATATTTTGTTATAATACTTGCTGAGCGAAAGCTCCTTCCCTGAAAAGGGCATTAGACCATAAGGAGGTGTATTATGAGAAAGTATGAAATAATGTTCATCGTAAGACCTGATTTAGAAGAAAAAGCTGTTAAAGATACAGTTAAGAAATTAGAAAAAGTTTTAACTGATAACAAAGCAGTAATAACTTTATCTAAAGAATTAGGCAGCAAAGAATTCGCATATGAAATCAAAGGATTCAAGTCTGGTTTCTACTTCTTATACAATGTCGATTCAAATAGTGATAAAGCTATTAAAGAATTTGATAGAATTGCATCAATCGATGAAACTATCGTAAGACATTTAGTTCTAAATATTGAGAAGTAGGGAGGAAATATGAATAAAGTATTTTTAATAGGTAGATTATCAAGAGATCCAGAACTTAGACATACAAATTCTGGTACAGCAGTATGCCAAATCAACGTTGCTGTTGGAAGAAGAGTTGCTCCAGGAAAAGAAGCAGAAACTGATTTCATCAATGTTGTTGTTTGGGATAAACAAGCTGAAAATGTCTCAAAATATCTAGCTAAAGGCAGACAGGTTGCTGTCGAAGGAAGAATTCAAACGAGAAGTTATGATAATAATGAAGGTAAAAAGACTTATGTTACTGAAGTAGTAGCTACGAATGTTGAATTTTTAGGTTCAGCTAATGATAATAAAGGTGTAGCTAGAGAAAGTGATAATCCATTTGATTATCAGACTCAAGAAGAAGCACCACAAACTACATCAGTTGAAGATGATCCATTCGCAAGCTTCGGAGAACAAGTAGAAATAAGTGATAATGATTTACCTTTCTAAAAAGGAGGAATGAACATGGCAGAATTTCGTAAGAAAAGAAAAAAAGTATGTTACATGTGCTTAGGAAAGCCAGTTGATTATAAAGATATAAATGTTATTAGTAAATATATAAATGATAGTGGTAAAATATTACCAAGAAGATTTACTGGTACTTGTGCTTGCCACCAAAGACATGTAGCTGAACAAGTTAAATTAGCAAGATTTATGGGCTTCATACCATATACAACAAAATAAGCTTTTCAATGCTTATTTTTTTGATATAATAAAAGTAAGGAGGATTATATGAAAGATAAAAAAACAATAATTATCGTAATTTTACTTTGTATCGTATTTGCATTAGTAGGTTTTATTCTTGGCAGTGGAAAATTATCCCACAAGGAGGAACCAAAGCCAGAAATTGTGGAAGAAACCAACGAAGAAGTACTATCAAAAGCCACTGGAGAATGGGGAATGTGTGAAGGAGAAAGTGACTGCCGTGGGGCATTCATTACTAAAAAGTCTGATACTGAGTTTACTTTTTCCGAGTACATCATGTGGTCAGAATTTGGCCTTGCCGGAAAAATAGAAACCATTGCAAAAACAGATACATCTAAATATGAACTAACTGTTCATTATGAAAAAGTAGAGACTGAAGAATATTCAGTTGAAGAAAGTACCGAAAAACATACCATAGATACATCAAAATTATCTGAAGAAATTCTTTCTATAGATGATAAAGATTATCAAAAAGTAACGGGAGATAGAGACACATTTTTTAGATCAATAATGTAAAAGTACTAGCAATAGTGCTTTTTTCAGTATATTTATGCTATAATTAGAAAGGGAAGGGATAATATGAAAGTAATATTTATAAAAGATTTAAAGAATCAAGGAAAAGTAGATGATATCAAAGAAGTATCAGATGGATATGCTACTAATTTCTTAATCAAAAATGGTTATGCTGTCAAATATACTAAGGGTAGTCAAGAAAGACTAAATGATGATATTAAAGAAAGAAAGATAAAAGAAACTAAAGATATTGCTGATGCCAATAAAATAAAGGAAAAACTAACTAAAGAAAAATTAGTATTTGAGGTTAGCACTGGTAAAAATGGTAAAGTTTTTGGTAACATTTCTACCAAACAAATAAGTGAAAAATTATCCTCTTTAGGTTATACTATCGATAAAAAGAAAATAGTGTTAGATACACAACTAAATATGTTAGGAATACACACTGTTAAAATTAATCTTCATAAAAGTGTCGAAGCAGAATTAAAAATAATGTTGAAAGAAAAATAAGCAAACATAGTTTGCTTTTTTTTAAAAAACTTTACTTTATCTTAAATATGTATTATTACATTACGCCGGGGGGATAAAAATGGAGTTTGATGGCTTAAAACATATTAAGAAAAAATATGGTAAAAATATGTCTCATCTATGTAGAGAATTATTTCCTGAAATACTTGAAATACCAGGAAAATTATATGACATATTAACATCACATTTTGCAGTATCTAGAGAGTTATATGAAGATATTATGGCTAAAAAAATAAAAGTTGCCTAAAATCAATAAAAATGCTAAAATTATATTATAAGGTTGAAGGAGGTATATATGAATACTGAAAAATTTAATCAAAAAATGGAAGGTTATATGGTAGCACCAAGAAAATTACTAGAAATTAATGGTTTAGCT
>JAEEZV010000019.1 GCA_016291995.1 Caryophanales bacterium | reverse complement strand
CTAGTTATTGCCGTGCTACTATTAGTTATTGTTGGCGTTGTATCTATTGGTTACTCCGTCTTTGTAGCTGAATTAAGTGTCACTAATACTGTTGTTAAAGTTAGAGCAGATAAAGTAGTTAGAGTAACAAACGTAACGACTTCTAGTGGAGCTGTCAGCGAATTAGATTATAACGTTGCCAGTGTTGTAAGTACGGTTGCTATTCCAGCGGGAGGCTCTGTTACATACAATACAACAGTTACTAATTTAGGTAATGTTCCAATAGCTGTATCTGATATTACTTTTACGGATGGAAATAATACGATAAATGGTTTAACTACCACAATTAATAAACAACATTATATTAAAGTATGTAATGGCAGCAATTGTACTGGACCAGTATCAAAAGATATTGCTATTACTGTTACCAATAATACCGGTAGTACCATTAATGGCAATTTGGTAGCAGATATCACCTTTAGTTCAGTTTATACCGTAAAATATGGTAATACGGTATTGGGAGATGTTCTTGAAGGAGAAGATTTCACATATATATTTACTCAGAATATTCCATCGGGTGTTGCCATAACATCAGGTAACTATGGAACTAGAACATATTCAAATGGTACTTTGACAATTACTGATGTAGAAAGCAACATTGAAACAATCGAAGCCTTTACCGTAACATATGACGGAACTGTTCAAGGTATTGTGGCTAGCGGTGGAACATATACTCATGAATTTACTTCCATGTGGCCTAAAGAAATCAATATAACAAGTGGAACATATGGAACTAAAACCTATCAAAATGATGTTTTAACCATTACTAATGTTACTAGTGACATTGTATGTCAACCAATATATGGTGAAATAGCCGTTACAAATATTACTTATAATTCTACAGACAGTGTCAATGTATCAGATCAGACAACACCAATACCAAATGGTATGAATGCCACTTTTGATATAACATATGAACGTGATGCTAATGCGACGACAAATGACATGAAAGCTGTCTATAACATAACAATTACGAATGATTTCTATAACGATTATATCTTTAATGGTTTTGATTTTAATCCAGCAATTACTGCTAATGCCGGAGATAGCGCCTATATCGAACCAGAACTAATTGGCATAAATCAAGGAGAAGTCATTCCTGCAAGAACATCTAAGAGCTTTCAACTTGTCTTAAATCTAATAGCTAATAATCCAAACGGAACATATACGACTACTGGTAATGCTGAAGCCGAAACAACGCAACCAGCTGAAGAAACTGGTAATTTGACGGCAACACTAACTGCTACAGGCAGAGATTTAACTCAAGCAAGCAATAGAATTCCTCTTGCTATAACCGTATCAAATACATATCCTGTTGCTAAAGAATATCAGATTATCTCTAGTACTACTAACTTCCAACTTGTTGATGCATCTGGTAATCCATTAACAACGTTTACTATTGCTGGTGAAACTACCGATACAATTAACGCGTATGTAAAAGTAAATAGTAATGCCATGTTCAATCAAAGCACAGCATCTACAAGTATCATTTTAACTTCTTCTGGTATGGCAAATTATGTAATTAGTAATCTTGAATTTGATGTATCAATTAGTGCCGGTGTCGATACAACACCAGTATCAGTCAGTAATGCTACAATTGACTGGTTATATGAAGGAAGTAACTCATATCCAACACCTGATGCTGTAAGAGTTGAGTGGAGTGGCTCAGATAATGTTGGTGGCTCTGGTGTATTAAATTATACAGTAAAAGTTTATGCTTCTGATGGAACCCTAAAAAAAACTGAAACTGTCGGATCTAACCAACAATATGCCAATGTTAAGGGTAGTGATTGGGCTAATGGTTCATATTATGCAGTTGTATATGGTGAAGATAACTATCATAATAGCGGTGCCGCTTATGAAAGTCAAGCTGATACAAGTCCATATGCTTCAAAATCCTCAAATGGTACATTTACATGGAGATATAGTATTGATGAATCAGGATTATCTAAATTAGACTGTAGTCCAGACTTTGCTTATTACAAACAAAAATATACTTGTAGTATGACACCTACAGGTTCTACAATGAACGGAGATGAAGTACCTAGCAGTGTTACAAGTGTGTATTTGGGAAGTACAAGACTTACCACTTCAGCAAATTCTAATGGTAGTTACTATAAATATACACCAGCTTCAAATTCAAGATCAGCAACATTAGAGGTCTTTAATGTTACTGATGTAGTTAAAATAACGGCTACCGCGTCTAGTTCTTGTCTAGTTGAAGGCACTAAAATATTGATGGCTAATGGTACTTATAAAAATATTGAAGATATAAAATATGATGATTTAGTAATGGTTCATAGTTATGATACAGGAAAATTAGTGCCAGGATACCTTCTTTGGATTGAAAAAGAACATAGTATAGAAACTTATCAGAAAATAACATTTTCTGATGGAACTATCTTAAAAACAGCTGGCTGGCATGGCGTATTTGAACCAGAATTAAATAAATTTGTATCTGTTAATAATCCATATGAATTTCGTGTAGGTTCAAAAGTTTTAAAATTAAACAAAGATAGAACAGGATATGACACTATAACGGTTACAAATATAGAACTGGTAGAGGAAAAGGTTAAATATTATCATATTGTTTCAAATAATTACTATAATACATTTTCAAATGATATACTAACGACAGTTGGTACAGTTGTATTATCTAATTTATATGGTTGGGATGAAAATGTTACTTGGCCAAAAGAAATTAGAGCAAAAGCTATGGAAGATATGTATACATATGACGATTTAGAAGGTGTAATACCACATTATCAATTCGTAGGATTAAGAGCTGGCGAAGCTAAATATCTTGCTAATTATGGCTTGAGTTTAGAAGCTCTTCAAGGCTATTTACTTGCTCATTTGAGTAATCCAGATATGGTATTAGAACCAATGAAAATACTTAATCATAATGTATGGATGGTAACGACTAGTGAAGACAATGTAACTGCGTTAAATAAAAGCAATTATTTAATGCGTGAAGGTGATACCTATACGTTGCCTGTCGGTAAAAAGGGTAAAGTTAAATGGGTAAATACAGCAGATAATAAAGCATATAATCCAGGTGATAAAGTTACCGTAGATCATGCAATATATTTTGAAGCAGTATATGAATAAAAAGAATACTTTTTGGTATTCTTTTTCTTTACTAAAATATTGTATTTACGCCAATTTTAGTATATAATTTATATAGGATGTGATAACTATGGACAAAACATTACTACCGGCAGATAGTTATATCGTATTTAATAAAAGTGTTATCACGGATATTGATATAAAAATATTAAATATGTTGTATTTACCATTAGTTGGATCTCTTCCAATTATGTTATATAACACTCTTTTAAATGATTTAGATAAATTAGATGTTTTATCGAATGAATTAGATCATGCTCATTTGATAGCTAATTTACATGTTTCATTAAAAGAAATCGAAGATGCTAGAAATACCTTAGAGGGTATTGGACTATTAAAAACATTTTATAAAGAAGATACTGTTTCAAAATATATTTATGAATTATATAGTCCTGTATCTGCTCACGAATTCTTTTCTCATCCAATATTCAATGTTGTCTTGTATAACAATGTCGGAAAAAAAGAATATGATAGATTGACGGAATATTTTAAACTACCTAAGGTAAATAGAGATGGTTATACTGAAATCACGCATGACTTTTCTAGCGTGTTTAAATCAGTACCATCAACAAGTAGTGAAATGTATGCCGATAATATTAGAAAGTATAATCGTTTAAAATTAAATATTAATTCTGCATTTGATATGAATTTCTTAATTGGTTCATTACCATCTAATATTGATAAAAAAATATTTAGTAAAGATATTCAAGAATTAATTATCTCTTTGGCTTATCTTTACGATATAGATACTACTAAAATGCAAAATATTGTGATATCTTGTATCAATGAAAAAGGTAATATTAATAAAGAAGAACTTAGAAAAGTAACTAGAAATCATTATCAATTTGATCATTCTGGATTACTTCCAACCGTTATTAGTAATACCCAACCATTATATTTGCGTAAACCAATTGGCGATAATTCTAAGATAGCTAAGATGATTTATACATTTGAGACAACAAGTCCTAAAGATTTCTTAGCTAGTAAACATAAAAATGGTGAACCGGTTGCAAGAGATTTAAGACTACTTGAAGACTTGCTTCTCGATTATAAATTAAAGCCTGGAGTTGTCAATGTTCTAATTGATTTTGTTCTAAATACAAATGATAACAAACTAACTCGTAATTATGTAGAAACAATTGCAGGAGAATGGGCTAGAAAGAACGTTGAAACCGTGGAAGAAGCTATGGAAATAGCTAAAAAAGCTTATAAAAGGCCAAAGAAAGACAAAAAGATTATTCCTAAAGAGGTTCCTAGTTGGTTAAATCAAGACATTTCTGCTGATATTGCTACAGATGAAGAACAAGAAGAAATGGAAGAAATGTTAAAGGAGTATAGATAATATGGAAAGTGTTAAAGAAGTAACTAAAGATATGTATAAATCATCAAGATATAAATTAGAATCATATTATCAAAAAGATTATGATGAAGATATGACATTTCGTAAACTAGCTAATAGTACAAAATTACCAACTGAAACTCTTATGAAGTATACGACAAGGTTAGAAGAATCAGCTAAATGTCTTCATAATTGTGCTAAATGTAAAAATATTATGGAATGTAAAAATGAAGTACAAGGATATGTATATTATCCTAATGTATTAGGTGAAGAATTAGAATTCTCTTATGTTCCATGTAAATATAAAAAAGAAATGGATAAAAATAATGAATATCTAGATAATATATACTACTACAACATTCCGGTATGTATTAAAGAAGCCAGTATGAAACTGGTAGATACCAAAGATAAAAAAAGATATCCTGTTATCAAATGGATAAAAGAATTCTTATCTGATCCGCATGGTAAAGGATTATACTTAAATGGTAATTTTGGATGTGGAAAAACATACCTTTTATCCGCTATGTTAAATGAGCTAGCAAAAAAAGGTCATAAAGTAGCTATTATCTATTATCCAGAATTTTTAAGAGGATTAAAAGAGTCATTTAGTGATCCAGATGATTATAAAGAAAAATTTGATTATGTAAAAAATGCTGAATACTTACTTTTAGATGATATCGGTGCTGATACCGTTACCGAATGGGCTAGAGATGAAGTACTAGGTACAATCTTACAATATCGTATGGAATCTAATTTGCCAACATTCTTTACATCTAATTTAACCATAAATGAACTTGAAAATCATTTATCTACGACTAGTCGTGATGTCGATGTTGTCAAAGCAAGAAGAATTATAGAAAGAATAAAACAATTGACTACTAATATTGAAATGATTAGTGTCAATTTGAGAAAGTGAGGGTACTATGAATAACCTAAGTAAGAATTTTAAAGATGATGAAGGAAAAGAGGGAACACTAATAGCAAGTTCTACTGATAATTACGAAGTAAAATTAGATAAAACATATAGTCTTGCTAATAGAACAAAAGAAAATGCTTTTGTTAAGAAATTTAAAGGTTCAATTCTAGGACAAGATATTGGAATAAAAAGCAAAGGATTTTCCAGTGTAGCTGCTTTGGCTATAGTCTTAGTATTAGCTGCTTTAATTACCATGTATTTCCTTTGGAGATTCTAATCATATGGAGGTGTAACCATGCTAAGCGCACTTGAAGTAAAAACTAGTTATTCAATCCTAAATAGTTTAAACAATATCCAAAAACTAGTAGAATTAGCCAAGAAATATGGTTATACCAGTCTAGCCATAACTGATGAAGATAATATGTTCGGAGTTATGGAGTTTTATAATGAATGTAATAAAAATAATATTAAACCAATTATTGGTATCACCCTAACTATTGATGGTACCAAAATACTTTTATATGCAAAAAATGAATTAGGCTATAAAAACTTAATTAAATTATCGACAATTGTTTCTTCTGAAGAATTAACTATTGATATATTAAAACAATATAAAGATGATTTAATTTTAATTATGCCTCTTTTTTCATATAAAGAAGAAATATATAAAATATATAAAGATAGATTTATTGGTTATACTAATAAAGAAGAATTAAAAAATGTTATAGAAAACCCTGTTTTAATTACAAATGTTAGTTATTTAAATAAAAATGATTATGAGTATTTGGGTTATGCCAACATGATTAAAGAGGGTAAAATTTTGGGTGAATATCCTCTAGATAGTCATAAAGATAATCATTTGTTAACCAAAGAAGAATTTGCTAATTTAGTTAATGATGAAGTATTAAAAAATATGGCATATATTATTGCTAATTCCAATGTATCATTAACTTATAAAGAAGGATTATTACCTATATATGATGAAAAAATAGATAGTAAAAAATATTTATCTGAATTATCCCATAAAGGACTAAAGAAAAGATTAAATAATAATGTTAAACCTGAATATATAGATAGATTAGAATATGAACTAAACGTTATCGACAAAATGGGCTTCAACGACTATTTCCTAATCGTATATGATTATGTTTTATATGCTAAAAAACATGATATCTTGGTAGGACCAGGAAGAGGATCTGCAGCGGGAAGTCTTGTCAGTTATACCTTAGGTATTACTGATATTGATCCTATTAAATATAATTTGTTATTTGAAAGATTTCTAAATCCAGAAAGAGTAACAATGCCCGATATTGATATCGATTTTGATGCCCTAAAAAGACAAGATGTTATCGATTATGTCATCGGTAAATATGGCTTAAAGAAAGTTGTTGGTATCATTACTTTT
>JAEEZV010000018.1 GCA_016291995.1 Caryophanales bacterium | reverse complement strand
TTCTCTAAGTTTTGTAGCTAGTTTTAATACTTCGGCATTCGTATCTAATGGTACTAGATAGATATCAACGAGTCTTTCTTTAGATAATTCTTGCTTTAAGATAACAAAGATTGGTTCTAATCCAAAAGACATACCGATAGCGGGATAACTATTACCATTATCCATAAAATTAGTAATAATCTTATCGTATCTTCCACCAGCTCCAATTGCACTAGTTACTCTACCCAATTTATCATAAAACTCGAATACAATACCCGTATATATTGATAATCCACGTGCTAAAGTTGGTGTAAACTTGCAGTCATCTATAATATTTAATTTAGTTAAATAATCATTGATTTCTTCAAGTTCTAATACCCCTTCTTTGATTAAATCATTCTCATCTATAAGTGTTTTATAATAATCTAGATCCTTTTCAAACAAATCTAATAATTTTGTTATTTTATCATTAGATATATCTATATCACTTAACATATCTCTAAGTTCCTTAGGTGAGACTTTTTCCATCTTATCGATAATACCAATAACGCTATCTCTTTTATCAGACGATATTCCTGATAATTCAATTAATCCACTCATAAGAAGACGATTATTATATTTTACTATTACTGGGATACCTAAATCCTTATAAGTGTTTATAGCCATTAACATTTGTTCCGCTTCGATATATCTATTAGCAATACCTACGACATCGACATCACATTGATAGAATTCTCTCGTTCTACCTGTTTTTACTGGCCCATTACGAAACACCTTGCCAATCTCATATCTACGAAATGGTAAGGTTAAATCCTTATTCAAACCAACTACTTTACAAAATGGTACCGTAAGATCATATCTAAGTCCTAAATCTCTTTCCCCTTGATCGGTAAGGCGATATATTTCACTTAGTATTTCTGCATCATCGCTATACTTATAACTAAGTAGTTCATAATAGTTTAACATCGGTGTTTCCACTGGCATATAACCATAACGTTCAAAACTCTTACGTAAAGTATCGATAATCTTATTTCTAATAAGCATATCTTTTGGCATATAATCATATGTACCTTTTACATTCATTAGTTTCATATGTATCCCTTCTTTCACCCATTAATTATATCATATTAAATATAAAAATAAAAGAGGAATAGTCATCTATGCCTCTTTAAATGCTCTACTACGATATGGATTCGAATAACCTTTTTTATATATTTCACGCATTCTTTCCAATTTTTTAACTACAATTTCAGGATTATCCATATAGACAGCATAACTATCCGTTATTTTATATAATCGTATTCTCTTTAATGCTGTCTGATGAATTTGTTCTACTCTTTGATAAGTAACCCCTAATATTTCTCCAATTTCTTTGAATGTTTTAGGTTCATCATCAAAACCATAATATAATTTAAGTACAGCAATTTCTTTTTCCTTTAGATTACATTTTTTAAATAATTCTCTAACTTCCGTACGCATGACATTGTTGATTGCACCGTTTTCTACATCATGTTTGTCATCGACCACAACATCCATTAACTCGGCGCTCTCATCATCTTCATCATTTAATTTTACATTTAGACTAGTAATAGGTACTGCATAAGTTTTAAGTTTTTTTATAGCCTCAACAGACACATTCATTATCTCAGCTATTTCAGAGTCACTCGGAGTCACGCCACGAAGTGAGAACAAACGATTATAAATTTTACTATATTTATGAATACCTTGCCATATATTAGGAGGACGTCTTACTACCCCGGTTTGATTATATATTGATTGTCTTACAGCATAGCGTATCCAGTGAAAGGCATAAGTAGAAAATCTAAATCCCTTATCCGGATCAAATCTATCAACCGCTGTTATAAGACCAGTATTGCCTTCAGCAATCAAATCTTTCATAGAAACATCATCTGTTTTGTACATTCTTGCTACCGTTAAGACAAGACGTAAATTACTTTCAATAAATTTATTTCTGGCAGCCTTGTTACCATTTCTCATTTCATACGCCAAAGCCTTTTCTTCTTCTTTAGTAAGTAACGGAATCATCCTAACCTCTGCTAAGTATAAATCTTGTGAATCCCTTTCAAATAATTCATCATATTCAACATAATCTCTTTTTACATCAGATATTAGTAACAAACGATATGTAATTCTTTCATATAAGTAATCACTATATCCAGGCTTTTCAGATTTATCCATTGAAATCTTAATTTCATCATAAACTATTTGCGTGTATTCATCGATTGATATATCAGCGTGTTCAGTGCTTTTATAGATATTGATAATTAATGACTTATTATCTTGATATACTCTCTCTAAATTTTCATCCATAGTATCACCACTCAGGTGTAATATAATAACACATAATTGACATTTTAGCAATTTTTCTTTGTCACTAGATGTGTAAAGTTTAAAAAAATAATGCTCAAATATTCCCATGCTAAATGTTTTTTTGATACAATTAAAGTGAAACTATAGAGAGGAAAAGGAGTTGATCTAGTATGATGAACATTTTAAGCAACCGTAAAATTAGATTCTTTATGGCCTTTTTCTCATTGTTACTTTTATTTGATATGATACAGGATTCCTATGCAAAATACGTATCAAGTGCTGGAGCTACAAGTGACTTAACAATTGCTAAATGGGCCTTCACAGTAAACAATCAAGATGTCTTAACTAATAGTGACTTCTCATCTACGATTACTCCAACATTCCCAGGTAGTACATATATTGCCACAGGCTATATTGCTCCAAGTAGCGAAGGATATTTTGAAATTGAAATAGATTCATCAAATGTTGATGTTACATTTAGAGAAACAATCGGTCTTGAACTTGCCGATACCAATACAGTTACCGACTTAGAAATAACCGGATACTCTTTAAACGGTGGAAACGTTGTTAGTTTGTCTGGTAATAATCCAACTATTGTCACTGAGCATTCTCTAAACGAACAAAATACTGTTAACACTTATACGATATACGTTAGATGGAAAGAAGGAACTGGTGAAACTATGAATAATGCCGCCGATACCCAGGCAGCAAAAAATGGCGTAGCTTCTGTAGCTATCACCATTGATTTCCTTCAAACGACTAGTGCTAATGCTAGTCCAAGCAGTGCCAATAACCCTTAACTAACGTTTTGTGTTATTGTCAACAATAGTTTTAATGAAATACTAGGATCACTTGGGTGGTCCTCTTTAAATGTTGCAGCAGCAATTCCCCATTCTGTATCCGTTTCATCATCGCCACTTTCATATGGCCATACAACACCTATGACATAATTGCCTTGTCCTGAATCGGCAGCAATCGTATTACTAGTTACATCAAAAGATATTGTAAATGGATAATCGTCTTCCAAAGATGCAATCAACTCTGCACTAGTGGGATCGGTAGCCAGTGGTGTATCACCATTCTCTTGCCTTCCCTCAACCGTTACATAAGTATCTCCTAAAATACTTGCCTCCAGTAGTTTATAACTCATCGTGGCAGGTACTTCGCTTCGGTTATAAGCCGTTATTGAATGGGAAAAATTATCCATTCCTGGATAAATATCTCCGACATCTATTATTGCTTGACTATGTATTTCATTCTCATCCGATTCGAACACAACATCCCATGCTTTTACATGGACAGAAATATCCGTATCGATTTTAGAACTGTAAATAAACCAAGCAAATGTATTACCGGCTACTAAAACAATTAAGAAAACTATCCTTAGAGGGGATATTTTTTTTAATTTTTTCATTCTTTTTCTTCCTTTTTCTCAAGATATGAAGAAACAATTTCATATGATAATGAAATACCTACTAAAATGAATAATACATAGTATATAACCATATTCTCCATAAGTCTTCCTACAAAACTAAAAAGAATTGTATGATATACTACTTTTCCATAAATATCATTATAAGTTATCTCTGGATCTTCTACTGAATTAGCAGTTCCTTTAGTAACAAAATATGATTCATTATTATCTTCTCTTTTATTAATAATTCTATGTGTTATTGTAAGACCAGCTAAATTGCTTTCTCTTCCCAAATAAGTAACATCATCACCAACATTTAATCTATCTGCAGCCACTTTTTTAACGACAATAACATCCCCTATTTGATAATCGGGAACCATACTTTCAGAAGCTACTTGGAATATATAAATATTACCAAGTGTTATTTTATTTTTAGTTACTTTTTGAAGAATAACTAAAATAAGAATAATAACCAAAAGCACTGTTACAATACCCTTTAGAATTCTAAATAATAGTTTCATATTGCACCTCTATAATTTTAATTTTTCAATACCCTCTAAGTAAGCTTTCATACGAGTCTGGAATATATTAGCTATTTCAGATAAACTAGCTTCTTTCTTCCATTTAGTAATAGCTATTTTTTCACCAATTCTCTCTTTTAGTGTTTCAAGTGGTAAATCAACATTTAATTCGACAATTTTTTCAATTAAATTATCTGTTATTTCATTGATTGCTTTAACTTGATCTTCTTTTCTAGATTCCGTGCTAAGTGTATCCATAGCTACATAATTAAGTAAGAATGTATCATTGATATACTCTTTTAATATACCATTATCTTCATATGTCTTATTACTTTTAACAATCTTCGTATCATTAGCTACATGGGTCTGTAAAAAGTCCCATAGTTTCATAGCGTATTGAAAGTTTGTATTTTTAAGTATTACGTTAGTCTTTTTAATCGGAGGAATTACCCTGGCTACATGAAGTTTCTTTAATGTTTTATAAACTTCTGTATTTGTTAGCATTGAAATATCTGCTTCTAACTTTTCAATTCTAACATCTACTGGTTCATCCCCTTTTACTTTTTCTGTATCAACAAGACTAGACATATAATTTACTTCCATTGATACTTGTTCTTTTCCTACCCTTGTCTTTGCTTGATAACTAGCTTTTTTAATATCCCTAATACTTGAAGCTGTAATTAATTCTTTTTTCTTTATTTCAAGGAAATTACGCATGTTATCAATAAGCGTATAGATAAGTCTATTCTCATAAGTATCAAAACTTTCATCTTTATTGATATTTAATATTTTTGATGGTTTAACATCCCCATTATCCTCAATTTTTTGAATAAAACTAGTATGTTTAGATAAATGTCTAATACTTTCAACAGTTATTCTTCTTGCTAGCTCAACCTTTACTATTTCTTCTTCATTGACGATGAAACGATTGGGATTTCTTAAAATATTATCTAAGTATCTAACAGTATCTTCCATTAGATACAACCATTCAAAATCAGTTTCTACTTTTTTTAAATCGGTACTTACAGTCAAACTAGATCTTATATTACTATTAAAGTCTTCTGTTCTCTTTTCACTAGTTTGCTTATATACATCTAATATCTTTAATCCGCTCATAATTCACCTACGACATCTTCTTAAGTCTTAGTAAATATTCGATACATTCAGCCATTTTACCTTCACCAAAAGTATCATTTAAATATTTGACAAAGCCATCTATTTCATCCTTGATATAGGCTATATTTAACTGTTCAAATTTACGAAGTATCTTACGAGCAATAAAGTAATCTATTCCCGCTACTTCATCTCCACCGCAAGCTACGAATACCGGAACGAACTTTCTCATATGAGCAACGATACGGTTACCAAAAGCGATACGGAAGTGTTTAATTACATAATCATCCATTTCTTCAATCTTCTTTAAGTTTTCATCATGAATTGGATTCGTTTGTATTGCTTCCTCAAACTTCTTATTCAAATATGAATAATTTATATCTTGAGCAGGAATATCTTCTGGCTCAAATACTTGACCTTTATCATTGATATCGATTGGCATAGCACGGTCGTATACTTTATCTGTTACCATGAATGTTGAGTCATCGTTATTGATTGTTCCAATGTACCATACATTAGGTGGTATTTTAAGTTTACCTTCAAGTAAGTGTATTGGGTCACTTTTCCAAGCACTAGGTACAATTTCGACAATCCATTCATCTTTGTTAGGCATCTCAAGTATTGATAACATTTCTGCAAAGTAGTATTCAACACGTGAGATGTTCATTTCATCTAGGATTACCGTATATATATCATCAGTATATCCAGCTACATATAATTCTTTTAATACTTCTGTTTCATTAAACTTCTTTGTAAATTCGTTAAAGTAACCAAACAATTCTGTTCTATCACGCCATGATGGCTGTACTGATGCGATACATGAGTCATGCTTTAAGAATTTTCCCCAAGCATAAGCCAAGGAAGTTTTACCAGTACCAGAGATACCTTGTAAAATTACAAGTTTCGTAGATGCTAATGCTGATACGAATAATCTAATCATATGTGTTGTATAGTATAAATGTAAATGACTTGCTGCAAAGTTTCTGAATAATTCAACAAACTCTGGAAGTTCAAATGCATTACCATATTCAGCCTTTTTATAATCTTTAAATCTTTGATCAACTTCGTATAATTTAGGAAATCTTATTTCTGTATTTGGATCTACACTATCAGCTTCTCCACTAGTTTCTTCCGTATCTGATTCATCAGGACGAAGACCTAACTTAGATACTTTCATCGCCAAAATACTTTCCTTTTCTTTCATAAGTTTAGCTACTTCATTATTTAGTGTACTAACTTCTTCAAGTAATTCTTCTTGTTCTACCAAACTCTTACGAATACGAATATATTTTCTAATTAAAAATACTATTGCAAATATTATTAAACCTAAAATAGCTGCTACCAGTAAAATAGCAATACTTACAAGAAGCCATTCTGGAATAGTAAAATCTTTTTTATATTCATTGACAATATTAAAATATTCAGGAATATTAAACATTGCTTTAAATCCCTTAAAGATACCATCAAAAATATAAATTATACCATTAAAGAATTGTGATAAGAATTCATATAAAAATCTTAAAAATGTATCCATATATACCTCCTTATAAAGTAATTATTTTAGACTTAATCATATCTTTCTTACTAATAATCTTATCGTATGAAGGATAATCTTCATACATAAAGACATAACTAAATAGTACTAATTTATTTATATCTCCATTAAATTTATCATCTAGAACTACTCCAAATGAATAACCCATATTGATATATTCATCGATTATCTTTTTACTATTTACATAGTCTTTATATTCAATCATAATTGTTAATTTCTTTTTAGCTAAAACATTATTAAAAGTATTTAATAATCTCTTTAATTTCTTTTCTTTTCCCAATAATGCTTCAGAAAATGGTACAACATAATTCTTAGAAAAATCTAAATTTCTAGCATTATCAAGTACTAGATAAGATGCCATAATATATGTAATAAATAATCTCTGTTCATATACTGTTCCACTATTATATACTTTATTAATAGCAAATTCACTATATAAATTAGATATCTTAACATTATGAACTAAATCTAATTTAAATGTATTACGGTAAAGTCTTTTTTCAATCAAAGAAAATTCTTTAGAAAAAATACTAGAATTAAATGTTTCTTTCATCTTCTTTAAATTAACATACCAAGTTGTTAAATCTTTTTTTAAATTCTCGCTATGACTAATCGTAATATTCTCATCTTCTACCAAAGAATTAATAAGTTCGCCTTCTTCAGCAAAAGCATCAATATCGTCAAAATATATTATATATCCAAATAAAGCTACGATATTTCTTAATGTATCATCAAGTTCAGCAGTTCTAAGCGTTTTGTATAATAAAACCAATTCTTTATTAACTCTTGTCACAAAATCTTTTTCTCTCGGATAATTAGTTTCATTATTATATCTAACATCAAAATATCTATCTAAGAACTCTCCACATATTTTTTTGGGATACACATTATCAAATACTATTCTAAAAAAATCTAAGAATTCTATTTTTAATTGTTTTAAATATCTTGAAATAATATTATAATCCATATTTACCTCCCTATGTTGGGCTAGATGCTGATACTGTAATTACACTTGTACCAGTACCATTATATGTATAATTGGCAGTCATATCAATTTTATAAAACTTAATTGCTATCGTACTATTCGGAGCAATAGCAAAGTTTAAACTATTTATATAATTAATGCCACCAATTGTCGTTGTATTATATGTTGCATTATCCATGACATTACTTGTATTATCTAGTAATAATTGATTAGGATTAAATGACAAACTAATATACTGACTTACACAATTATGTTTATTACTCTCTGATAAAGTTCTATATACACTATCAGATATCAAATTACCCGGTGTATAACTACCAAAAGCATTTATTACTGTACAATAATCTATATCATTGGTAACTTTTAATAATAAATATGTTCTATTAGCTTCATCTTCAATCGTATAAGATACACCTTCCATACCAACAATATATTGGAATGTAGCCTTTAATTCCTTGGTATATGGTGCTGTACTTTTAGCTGTTACATTAATTGTAACACTCTCGTTAGCCTGAAATACCCTTTGTGGATTAACATGTACTGTAATCGTATCCATATGCGTCGTATCACTAGCAAAAAGTGTTCCAGAACTTTTACTAAGTGTACATACTGCATCTGTTGAACAATTACTAGTAACCGTATATGTAATATCACTCTCACTAAACAAATAATCATTTTCTTTTGAATATAATTCAAACTCAACATCAAACGATCCTGCTCCAGACCATGTTCCTATCTGATATGTTGTATTTGAAGTATCTAGCAAATTAGATGAGAAGTAAAAGTCTTTACTTTTCAAATAATAACTCTTAATTCTATCAGTTACATATTTAGCAACTGTTGGTATCGTATATATTAATATAATAGTTACAATAATCACCGCTATTGTCTTAGTCATTCTTTTATTTCTCATGATGCCACAACCTGTTCTGCCCTAATTTCAATATCGATTAATTCGATAGTTCCCGCATAAGCTTCTTCATGTACCATAGAACTTGAAGAAGGCGCCGAACTTGAAGATGAAGATGGCAATGGAAAATCTATCCATAATGTATAATTATCAGTTGCATTAGCGTTATAGTACATCGTTGAAACATCATCATATAAAAGATGTTTAAAATATACATCATCGTCATTTTGTGTAATAGTATATGTATAATCTTCTTCTCCACCTGCCGTAAGGCCTTTATATAACTTTATATTGAGTGGTAAATTAGTCGTAGTTATAACTTCGATTGAATAAGTTAAATCTACATTTGCTCTTTTACCATCCTTAAAATTAGATACCTGAAACGTATAAGTTCTCGGCGTAGCACTAGGTACAATATTATCTAACCTAATACTAGCATTTTGTGTTGATACATCTACGATAAAGAATGCAAAATCCGGAGCAATACTGGCATCCTTAGCCGTTTCATACTTAGCTTCCGTAATCTTAATTTTACTAATTGCTATGATCAAAAGAAGAATTAGAACAGAAAGGAAAAGATAATTTTTTAATTCTTTAAGATCAAAATTAGCAAAAATCTTCTTTAATCCTTTCATTCTAGCACCTCTATTTCACTTTCCTCTTTATCTTGTTTTGTATCTCATTTAAATCAAGTCTAACCGTATAATCATTATCCAGTGATTTCTTTTTCTTTTCCTTAACTGCCGGTTTTACTTTATCTACTTTTTCATCTTTTTTAGGAGTACTTTTCTTAGTATTTCTAACTTTTATCTTAGGTTTTGGACTAACATCAATTTCTTCGTTATCTGTAAGTAATTCATGTATTTCTTCCAAACTAATCTTTCTAGTTAATTCAAGTAATTCATCTGATTTTAATTTATCTTGAGGCTTTTTCTCTATTTTTACTGGTTCCTCTTTTTTCTTTTCCTTTTTCTCTTCCTTTTTAATTTCTACTTTTTTAACTTCTTTTTTAGGTTTTTCCTTTACTTCATTTACTTCTTTTTCATCTTTTCCTTTGTATGAAATAGCAAAGTCAAAAAGTAATAATGTTATAAAAATAGCTACTAAAATCTTTGGTTCAGTAATAACTTTCTGCCAAATACTAAGTTTAGGAAAGACCTTAACAACCTTTCCTATTATCATATTTCTCTCAATTGGAGAATCCAAAGTATTATTATGATCACCCTTAACAGTAATCGTATTATCATCTATAAATAATACTCTATGGGTGATAATTTCATCATTCTTAGCAAAAGTAATAATATCATTTTTCTTAATGTTCTTATTATCTATTTTAACTAAGATAACATCGTCTATATATAGTGTTGGTTCCATTGAACCACTAGCTACTGAAAAAAATGTATAGCCAAAATAATTTGGGTATGTTTTAGATCCAAAAATAATGGTTGCTCTACCATATACAACTAGTGCTAAAAGCACAAGTAATAATATTGAAAGACCATTAACTAGACATTTTAATATCTTCTTGAAGTGGTCCATACGTTCACCTTATTCCTTTTTATTCTTGTAATAATTGACTAAAGCTCATACTCATATGTATTGCTGCTTCAGCATCGATTAGTTCACTATCAATATCATCATATAGTGGGTCATCAACCCAATCAAGTGTAAGTCTAAGTGATAGTGTCCTAGTTCCTGTTAACCCAATTGTACCAGTAATGGTATTTGAGTTTAAAACAGTATTGTTTGCATTATCTGTAATCGTTAATTCAATATTTGGATGATCTACAAACTCTGAATCATCAAATTCTATTTCATATTCCAACGCAACATCTGTACCTGTTGCATCTATTACTAAATCTAAATAAGCTTCAACTCCTGGAGCAAAATATCCAGGTTCAACATGGCTAACCGTCTCGTACGTAAAATCATCTAATGTTATATCTTCATCTAAAGTTACATCATTATCGTTTAATAGTATTACCCATTTACCAACCGATAAGTTTTTAGTAGCTTCAGAATTTGTCTCAAATAGTCCATATGTATCTACGATTATAAAGCCAAGTAAAATCAAAGCTAAAATACTTATTAGAAATATTCTTCTTTTCATATTATTCT
Organism: Caryophanales bacterium; assembly: GCA_016291995.1. Taxonomy (GTDB): domain Bacteria; phylum Bacillota_I; class Bacilli_A; order RF39; family UBA660; genus RUG705. The sequence goes on along the minus strand of JAEEZV010000018.1, from coordinate 5,002 downwards.
TCTTCAAGAAGTTCTTTTTTATTAGCTTTTGATGAATCTATTATCATCATAACTTCATAAACGATAGCAAATAGCATTGGTAATAGAATGAAGAACATAAATCCCCATTTTGAAGTAATAACTCCTAAAATAGTTCCAACTTTATGATGCACTTTAGTTGCTGTAGTTGTACCAATTACATATTCACTTGATACTTTTTCTCCATCAATTACATAAGTTGTATCAGTCTTTTGAAATTCTTCTTTACTTTCTACAAGACCAATAAATACTATTGCTTTCTGATTCATTGTCGTATTATAGTAAAATACTTTATCACCAACATTTATCTTACTATCGCTATTTCTCTTAACGATTAATAAATCTCCTTCTAAAAATTCTGGTTCTAGTTCATCACTTTGCATAATAAGAATTGTGTTTTTACCAAAAACAGTAGTTCCGAATTCGTTATATGAAAGTAAACATACCGTAGCAAAAAAAGCTATGACAAACCATACTCCAATAACGATATCAATTAGTATTTTTTTAATGAAATCCATACAATCACTCCTCTACATTGTATACATAATAATTATACCATAAAAAAAAGAAAATTAGCAATAAATTTTCTTTGTTTTTTCAATGTTTTAACTAATTTTTTTCAGTTAATTTTTGATATTCTAAATATAGTTCTATATCATCTAAATCTACTTGTGATCCCAGAATATCTTCATACCTAATTAAAGTCTTAATATCTCCGATTGTTTTTTCAACGTTAGCTCCATCTAACGCATCCGCAGATATATTTATTCCTTCTAATTTATATTTATCAGAAATGATTTGTTTCATATCCCTATCTTCAAGTAAAACTATATTATTAAGAAGTGTATATTGTTTATTGTTGACGTCTTCCTTAAGTTCATTAAAGTCCTTAGTAATATCACTAATCGTTCTATTTTCATCCTGTTTCTTAGTCTCGGTAGCAAAATACAAATAACATGATGTAACTAATTTTAAAACTTCTAAAACACTACTATCTTGTGATAATTTACTATAAACTAAATCATTAAAGCATTCATTATCAAAACTATCATATTTACTTATGATATCATTTAATGCCTCGTTATATTTAAATAACCATTTCTCATCGTTTTTCTTACCAAATAATCCCTTATGATTATTAGCCTTATTTAATTTTAACACTTTCTTTTCACTATCATTAATTGCTTTTAGAGCATTAGCTTTAGATGACTTAAATTCATCTTTCTTAGAAAGCCTTTCTTTCATATCATTAAGTAAATAAGCATACTTAACCATAAGTGAATATTCAAATAAAGTATATGATAATTTAGTTAAATTATCCGGATTATAACTTGTTTCATTAAAATATGTACTCTTTATTTTTTCAATACTATTTTCATTAAATGTACTAATAAAATATTCTCCATCTTTAAATTTATTAAATATTAAATATCCATCTCTATGACGAAGATTTTTAAGTTGTTTATTAAGTTTTAGACGCATATCAAAGATATCTTGTTCATTATAAGTCTTCAAAAATTCTTCATTTCTAAGTTTATAATACTTGTCAATTTTCTTTTCATATCTTAAATAAATACTCTTAAAATTAGCCCCTATTGTCTTAATTAATTCAGGAAATCTCCAATAGATATCCTCAAACAAATTTTTAAGTCCTTCTTCATGAGATTTATTTAATATTAATTCCATATAATCAGCTGCATAATTATTAAAATTAAAATCTTCTTTAGTAAGCACTACACCCACTTTTTCAAAAGAAGCAACTATCTTTTTTAAACAATCATTAACACTTACTAAATCTTCTTTAGAATAACGTTCTAATTGATATAAATAGAAATCAAGATGCATTTTTTCATATGATGTATTATAAGGATTCCATTCATTAGTAACATTACATGTTGCAAGTTTATCAGACACTTTCTTAATATCTTCATTTTCACATAAAGAATCAAAAGGAGATAATCTAAACTTGATTTCATCTAGAACCATTTTTATCTTACTATTTGTATTCTTTTCTTCATCTAACAAGTAGTCTAATTTCTTTTGCCTATTAGCTTTATTATTAGTTGGTAGTACCTCGAAAGTTTTTTTAAACTCAGTATAATATTCCTCTAAATTATCCCTCATTAGAGTCATCCTCCGTCATCTTTTGCTTTTCATTTTCAATGTACTCTTTTTGTTCTAATAATAAACGATATATCGTCAATAATTCCTCGTTTGATACCTCTTTAATCTCTTCTTTCATATCATCACTACCATCCTATTTTATAAGTATATTTTAGCATATTTTTTAGTATTATGCAATTAGAAAAGAAAAAAGGCTTAAAGCCTTTTTAATTATTATCCATTACTACTACTAGCAGATGAAGCAGCAGGATTTGCACTAGATTGTGTACTTAATTGAATCTTATATGAAATATCAGATCCAGTAGCATTGTTTTCACAGTCTATATCTTGTCCTTCAATCCACATGTATACTCTAAACTTAGTAACTCCAGCTTGTAATGTAGCAAATTGTGTATATACTGCATTATTTTGTAATGTTCTAATTGTTGGCGTTACAGCAGCAGATATTTGATTACTTGAAGCATCTGTAGTGACAGTACCATTTACGACTCCTCTTAAATCAAGAGCAGGATCGATGGCATATTTAATTCCACGATATGCAACCGGATTATATAAACCACTACCAGTTGATGTTTCAGTTAATGTTACGCTATAGTCAGGAGCAACAGAAGTAACAACAACATCAGTATGTGCATCTGAATTTGGTTCCCACATAATAACAGATGAACTTGCTCCAGTATTAAGAGCAGTAATTGTACTTGCAGCAGCTGTTGATGCAGCATGTCCTAAATTAACGAATGCAACTCTAGCAGCATTTTTAAGTCCTCTCTCTTCGTTACCAATCTTTGTAACATCAGAATCTGATGTTAAGTAAATTGTTTGATCAGAATCAACTCTTAAGAATATATCAAAAGCAATATACTTTCCTTCTGTTCCTTGTGTATCAGTTTCTAGAATTGTTTTAATATTGTAATCACCAGTTGTTGAATCATTATCAATAAATGATGAATACATATTAAGTCTACCAGCAGCTGTTGGAACACCATCAGTTGATACTGCAGTAACCTCTTGAGGTACTTGATTAACATTACCAGAATAAGCACCAGTCTTGATATCTGGATTTGTAATAACAGACTTCCATGCTGTTGCGTTTGTTGATATCTGAATACCATTGCTAGCTTCAACGTGAACATCTAATGAATTGATGGTAACAACTCTATTAGCTGTGAACCATGCATAGGTTGATGTTCCAAACATGATTATTGTTAAAAATAGCAATAATATCAGTGAACGTAATCCTTTATTTTTTTTCTTTTCCCTTTTATTTTTTTCCATTCTTTTCCACTCCTAACTTTGTTCCTTGTGTTCTTCAGTTATTTTCATATGCATTTTTATTTCTCCACCAATCAGTGCGTCTTGACAATCAGGGTCATCGCCTTCAATCCACACTACAATGGTATATTTGTCTAAGTCATCAGGTTTAAAATCCTCGACTTTTTCTAAAATAATGGTTGTGCCCTTTGTATAAGCACTTTCTACACTCTTAAACGGTGTTGTCATTGGTTCTGGGTTTCCACCCAAAGATGCAATCTTTGCATACGTTGTTTCTTCACCATTACGGTAAATTCTTATTCTGACAGCTTCATCAACGTTTTTGATAACATCATCAACGATTACCTCATACCAATAATTCATCACTTCATACCCTTGATTTTCTATATAAAAGGTATAAGCAATATAATTGGTACCATTATGTGATCCTCCTTCGGATTCACTATCAATGTTAGCAGGTAACCATTTATATGATATGTTATCCATAAACTTTATTGGTGTAGCTTCAAGTTTTCTTTTGCCATGAGCATTATTTAAACTTTCAAATACCGCCATTCCACTCTCTAATGTTGCATTAGAGTCAAGAACAACTGTAAATCTACCTTCGTTATATATTATTTTTAATACTATATATAATAGTGATAAAAATAATAGTAGTAGTAGTAAGGAAAGTCTAACAACACGTGACATCTTCTTTTTTCGCTTTACCGAATCAGCTTTTACTATAACTTCTTTAGCCATAAAATAACCACCACGTTAAGAATATCTTCCTACCATATAACAATATTATAAACCACATATTTACAAATTGCAACATTTTTTTACACATTTTTTATGAAAAAAGATGAACATATCTTTTAAGAATAATGTTCATCTTTTATTACAATATAAAGCGAATGTTTTCCTATTAATGCATCGACATCATAAAGTTCAAAATCTAACCTATATGTACCTGTCAATAACCTACTTTCCGATAGATTTACTGTAAACGTATTATTAGCTATTGGATGTGATACTAACATGTATGCATTCTCGACATTAGTCTCTGTTAATGTATCAGATGCATAGTCAGCAAGATCAACTTCTTCATATTCTGTCGAATATACCGTATCATAACTTCTTCTATACATTCTAAGCCTAATATTAGCATGATTCAAGACTGACGTATAAGCTACACTACCCGATAGCACTTTTGGATTTCCATCATTTACAAGAACTAAAGAACTTTCATTTAATGTCGCTTTAAGTCCATAACTACTCAAAATAATATCTACATCAAGTTCATCTGTTCCTGCTATTTTTGCTCCATCATTAGAAAAGTGTATGCCATCAGGAGAACCAAATATTTCAACATGAATTGTATATTCTCCCGTTGCTATTTTAGCATTCATAAGGTTAAAGTTAACGTATGCCCTAATATTACCAACCCTATCAGCAAATTTTAATCTCGTATCACCCATAGCATCTGGATAATAGTGATGACTACCAATACTAAAGTATGATCCCATTAGTTTGTTACCACTAACTTTTCTTTCAACTAATTGATTGTTTTCATCTAATTCTTCAGTTGTAAGATATATAAGTAATC
>JAEEZV010000017.1 GCA_016291995.1 Caryophanales bacterium | reverse complement strand
TTGTATTTTAAAGATAAAAAATATACTAAAAAGAGAACAAGGTGATAATATGAATGAACCTTTAGCTATTAAGTTAAGGCCTAAAAAATTAAGTGATGTTATTGGTCAAAAGCATTTAATTGGTAAAGGAAAAGTACTTACTAATCTAGTTAAGAATAAAAAATTATTCTCAATGATTCTTTATGGTAAACCTGGTATTGGTAAAACATCAATAGCTATGGCTATTGTCGAAGAACTTGGTTGTAAATACCGAATGTTAAATGCTGTTATCAATAATAAAAAAGACTTTGATACCGTTGTCGAAGAAGCTAAAATGTATCACGGTTTAGTTTTAATAATGGATGAAATACATCGTTTAAACAAAGATAAACAAGACTTGCTTTTACCAGTATTAGAGTCTGGTATCATTACCTTAATCGGTATGACTACTGCCAATCCATATCATAGTATCAATCCTGCCATAAGAAGTAGATGTCAATTGTTTGAACTAAAGGAATTAGAGGATACAGATATTGAAGATGCTATCAAAAAACTAGTTAAAACTAATATTTTACCTGATATTAAAATTGATACTGATGCTAGAAAATATGTTGTTAATGTTTCAGGGCATGATTTAAGATATGCTTATAATTTAATCGAAGTAGCTTACTACTCTAGTAATGATTATCATATAACCGTAGATATGCTTACAAGTATTTGTAATAAACCTAATATATTCTTAGATAAGAATGGTGATGGTTATTATGATATGCTTAGTGCCTTTCAAAAGTCTATTAGAGGAAGTGACGTACAAGCTTCCCTCTACTATTTAGCTAGATTAATTGAAAGTGATGAGCTAGATTCAATATGTAGGCGTATGGCTGTTATTGTCTATGAAGATATTGGACTTGCTAATCCAGCCCTAGGACCAAGAGTAATGGCTGCTATTGATAGTGCCTATATGTTAGGATTCCCTGAAGCAAGAATACCTCTTGCTGAAGTTGTCATCGAAATGGCTCTATCACCTAAATCTAATAGTGCCGTTATGGCTATTGATAGTGCACTAGATGCTGTAACAAAAATAAATAACGAAGATATTCCAAGTTATTTAAAAAGTCCTTACATTGGTTATAAATATCCCCATAACTTTAAAAATGATTATGTAAAACAACAATATTTACCAAATAATATTAAAGATATTAAATTCTATAAACCAAAAGAAAATAAAAATGAATTTATCTATAAAGATATTATGGATAAATTAGAAAAAAGCAACTAAATAGTTGCTTTTATTTATTATCATCATCATCATTAAAATCGAAAAAACTCATTTGTCCAGGAAAGATGCTTCCCTTTTTAAGTTTTCTTCCTTTAGCTTGTTCTGCAATCTTTCTAGCAAGTTCCTCGGCTTCTCTTTCTTTTTCTTTTTTAATAACGTAATAATTTCTGATTAAATATTCTGGATCTGTCGCAAATTCATCAGCTACTTCATATACTAAACCTCTAAAATCAGGTAGTACTTCAATTTCACTCATGCCTCTATATAACATTGGATCACTAGTTAAAGCATCTTTTGCTTTATTGTTATAATAATGTTCATAAAATGCTGCAAGATCGTGTAAATTACGATATTGGATTGTATCATGATATGTAATCTTACCATAATTTCTTTTATCGTGTTCAAATGCTAATTCTTTTAGCATTCTAAGAAGTGGTGTATCATTATTTTCATCACGAATAAACATACCTTTATTTAGCACTCCATCAGTAGCACTCATTTTAGCATATTGATTTAATTCATATACAACATCAGCACAATCATAAAATTTTCGATAATGTTCTGCTAATGAACGTAAGAATTGATAATCGTGGTGAGACATTACTCTATCATAAACTTGAAATATTAATGTCCAAGGATCATCAATGAATTTCTTATTGTGATTAAACAAGAAACCATATGGTACTTTCTTATATTCGCCTTTAAATAAATTTCTTGTTGATAATTCTCTACCATAGTTATTTAGACTTAATAAGTCATAAGATAACAAATATTCTTTTAATTCATCTAAATCAGCAAATTGCATCGTAAAATGATCAATTTCTTCAAGAGAACATCCTTTCCTATTTTTAGAAGTTCTCATAAATAAATTAGTTGTTTGAATATCAATAGGCTCATAGATACCTTTCTTTGTTTCACAAGTCATATAATATGCCATAACAATCCCTTCTTTCGGTATAATATAATAACATATTTATTCATATATGTCAACGAACGTTAACTATATGTTAATACATTTGTTTGCTTTTTTGTATTGGCATTCAAATATGAATGTTGATATAATAAAAAAGAATTCACCTAACATTTGTTAGGTGAATCAAACCAAATTTGGTCACCCAACAATATATTGAGTGTTCCTTTTTTATTATATGTAAGAATCTCTTACGTATTCAGTATAACATAATCCATCGTGCTTGTCAAAACTATTTATACATAATTAAAGCCGAAAAACAATATATTTGCTCTTCTCCACTAACTGACGTCGATACACTAAATTTAATGTCCTGAATATCAGGATTTTTTTCGGTTATAAACTTATTTATTTCATCTTCTAAATCTTTCTCATGAGATTCATCTATAACTTTTACTTTCATCTTATCACCATAATTATAATAAAAGAAAAAGAAGAATTATTTTGTCAATTCTTCTTCAATTCTCATAAGTTGATTATATTTGCATATTCTATCCGTTCTAGACATTGATCCAGTTTTTATTTGACCTAAATCAAGTCCTACGGCAAGATCGGCAATTGTCGTATCTTCTGTTTCTCCAGAACGATGTGATATAACTGTTTTGTAGCCATTCTTTTTAGCAAGTTCAATTGTTTCTAATGTCTCTGTAATTGTACCAATTTGATTAACTTTCAAAAGTATTGCATTACCAGCATGCATTTCAATACCTTTTTGTAAGCATTTAATATTAGTTACAAATAAATCATCACCGACAAGTTGAATTCTATCACCAAGTACTTCTGTAATCGTTCTGAAGCCTCCCCAATCATTTTCATCTACTGGATCTTCAATAGATATAATTGGATATTTATCACATAATTCTTTGTAGAAATCAATTA
>JAEEZV010000003.1 GCA_016291995.1 Caryophanales bacterium | reverse complement strand
TTATAACAAAATTTCCTTGTGAATACTATAAATTTATTATATAATTTATGTAGTGCCACTTTAGTTCAGTGACAGAACAGAAGCATGGTAAGCTTCAGAGGACAGTTTGATTCTGTCAAGTGGCACCATATATGTAATATTCTTAGATTAGGAAATATATTAAAAGAGAGAAATAATTCTCTCTTTTTTAATCATCTTTCCTTAGTACTAACTTCTTAGTCTTTAAGTAATCATCTTTCTTAATATCTTTTTCTGTATAGCGTTTTTCTTCAAATTCAAACATTTCTATTTCACCTTTGCTATTGACATACATATCTACGAAGTATGCTCCCATGGTGTTTTCTAATCCTTGTCTTACAGCAAATGCGCTTTTAGCTGTTGTGCATGGAAGCAATAACGCAATTACGTTACGATATGATAGGAAGTGACTTTGATGAAAGTGGCCCATACCAACAGCATTTGGTTTATTTCCCGGTTCCATTTTATCAATATACTTTTGGGCTCTATAAGATAGGCTTGAAGCACATCCACCACCTGGATGATACATTTCAATTGTTGTCTTAGGGCTTTCTTTTGGTCGGAAATAAGCATGTTCACTGCCTTCAAAAATCATATCACTTCTTCTTAAGGCTATTTCTGGTCCAACAAATACGCCGTCATTTTTAACATGTGTATCATCGTGATTACCAGTAATAAAGTATGTTTTTATCCCTTCAACTTGTGGATAATACTCTGCAACATACTCAAGTTGTCTTGAAGCACCTTGTCTAAACAAAGCATATTGATGATCTGGTCTATTTTTATAGTCACCATCTAAGATATCGCCAAAATGAAGGACTGTATCTATACCTCTAGCTTTCGTTTCTTTATAAACATCATTTAATAGACTTAATTGTTGAACTTCATTACATAAGTGTGAATCTGATACCCATGTCTGTCTTATTCTTGTAAGGCCAGATAATTCTGGTTTAATTGGTTTATTAGTAGTTCTATTTTTCTTTTTAATGACTACTTTCTTGCCATCTTCTTCGGATATACTTACATCATATCCTTTTAGGATAAATTCTTCGATTAAACCACCTAATTTTAATTCTGATACACCTAACTTTTCACATACAGTTTCAACATCGTCACCATTTTTAATTAGGGAATACAATCTATCTTTATCTTCTTTAACACTATTTTGTGGAATAAATATTTTCTTTTCATCTGTTAAATATAATGCTTTGGCATTCTTATAATCATTAATAATTGTTTTATAATATGGTATCCACATTTGTGTGGTATTTTTTAGATTTCCTTTATTATCTTTAGATAGTTTTACCATCCAAGCGCCAATTGTATTATAAACAGGAGTTGGTGCGTCTTTCATTTCGTCAGTTGTAGCAGTTACTGTTGGTACTTGGAATGATCTAACGTCTCTTCTTAGAAAAGAATCACATGCTGCGAAATGAGAAGTTACTAAGATATCAGTTTTGTCCTCATTCCTAAGAGCCGCAATTTTCTGTTGAGGTTTATAGGAAATAGTGTATGGAACTCTGCCTTTAGCATGTTGAAGATACAACGAAATACTTCCTGTTCTTTTATCATCTGTAACAAATGTCACTTTTTTTCTTCTTGGTCCTAAGTAAATCATATCTTCTCTTTGATCTGCAATCAATTTTCCAATATCTATTTTTTCATTTTTTAAGAAAGATAAATCGTGTTCTCCAGTAATGAATAATGTTGTGATTCCTTCCACTCTTGGAAAGAAAGTTGCCACATATGCTGCTTGGTCTTCGTAACCATTGGTATGTAGGGTACTATTATAAATACTTTTAGCTCCGTTATAGATACCTTCCACTACATCACCAGTCAAAAATACATATTTAACGCCTAAAGATTTAGCTTTAATATACATATCATTTAAGATACTATTTTGACTATAAATACTTCCAAATCTAGTATCTGATATTAACATTACTCTGATATCTTCATCATTATCAACAATTTGATATGATAAATCATCAATTAGTTTTTCATGTCCAAAGTTACGAATTAATGTTACTTGGACTTTATCTGGTTCACTTTTTTCATCATCACTTCGATAGGCTGTTGTATTTAATGTTACAACATTATTGCCTCTCTTTTTAAGTTCATGAATCAAGATAAATAAATCTTCTTTTGAAATGTTGTAAGACTTACATAAGTCTTCGGCGATACATTCTTGAGCTAGTGTATCAAATTGTAATTGACTAGCATATTCATTTAAGTTTTCTTCAGTAATTTCTATCATCTCTTTTTTGTGTTCTTCTTCATACTGAATAAACTCTGGATCACTGGGTGCTTCATCTACTTGTTCTTCTTTAACGATATCTTCTTCTTTTTCCATAATTCCTCCCTAAAAAAGACATAGCATCTAAAAATATACCGCTATGTCCCTTCCTATTCTCTATAATTAATAATATAATATTTTTATTTTTTTTTCAATATATTTTTATTAAAATAATTAGAAATAATTAAAAAACTTGACAAATGTTCGTTTTTGTGGTATATTATATGTCGTCGAAAGGGAGTAGTTCCCAATATTGGATTTAATTCGTCAACCGATACAATGTATCCGGATTAAATAATATAAATATTGAACGAGACTTTCACACAATATGTGTGGAGTCTCGTTTTTTCGTATATAGGAGGTGGTATAATATGGAAAGATACGATGTAAATAATCACTTGTTTTACGACGGATATAATTTGGATAATGCAATTCTTGCTAATCCAGAATTCGTTAACTATGTATTAAAACTTATAAACAAACATGTTTTTTGTGGCAAAGGACATTTAACACTTATTCCTTACTTTGATGGTAAAGTTAAGGAAGATGGTGGTGTCAGTGGTATAGTACTCGGTGATGGATTCCATTTTACATGTCACACTTTTAGTTATCAAAATACTGTATTTGTGGATTATTTTGGTGATAATGATAAAAAGAAACTCGTTGAAACTATATTATTGGCGGTGTTTAATACAAATGATTACGATATGGGTAGTAAAGACATTAAAGGAAACTTTGGTAAACACATCATTATTAGACCCAGTGTTTTAACATTGGATGAAGCTAAGAAAATGGTTGAATTAGTTCTTAATAAGATAGTTATGACACCAATAAATAAACTTTTGATATGTGAAAAAGATAGTCATAATTTCGATATATTACAGCCAATTGCTGAATCACATATCTCATTTCATCGTAAAAACGATGAGATGGTAGTAGATGCATTTTCATGTAAATATTTTGATGTACAAAAATTCTTAGATTTATTTAATACTGATGGTGAATTTATCGAAGTAAACAGGGGATTAAAATACAAGAAGACATTAAAAAGAGGTTAACACCTCTTTTTTATCTATATTTAATTATGAATACTGCTAATACAAAAGATGCAATTATACTGATTATAAGTAGTGCTCCGCCCTTTATAAAAGCTGCATTATCAAGATGTGGTTTTAGGGGAACTAATTTTCTGATTTTACCATTTTCTTTTTCGCGATCTTTCTCTTCAGGATTGGTATCGTGTATTAATTCCTGATCTTCGGCATTAGTATATACTTTTTCACCGCTTTTATATATAACATATTTACCTGTTTCAGGATCGATTCTTACCTCGATTACTTCAGATGTATCCATGTTATAAAACACACCATTTTCAATGTCTACCCTATATTCATATGGATTAATATATTTACTTGCTATTAAAAATTTAATTTTATTTAAAACTTCAATATCAATATTATCACGATTAATGGCTTCCACAATTGGTATTAAATCCATTTCCTCTTTTTTGTGATCCTGCATATAATCAAATACTTCATCACTATTAGCTAATCTATTAGCATTAACAGCAGTCATTTCATTTTGGGTATTTCTAAATTCCTGTGGCATTTCACTTGATGTTGAATTAGTTTTTAAGACAACATCTTGATTTGTAGATATAATAACATTTTGATTTTCTAAATTGGCACCCTTATAATTTTCTAAATTTAGGCTATCATCAATTACTGGATGTAACTTATCATATAGTTCTAGAAACTCTTTTATTTTTTCTTCAGATAGAACGTTACTTGGCACACCTTGTTTTTTTAAGCTATCGATATATTCCACTAATTCTTCTTTTGTTTTATAACCATTTTCTTGTATTTTTCTTTCTATTTGAAAAAGGAGATTTTGATAATTCATTTGACTAGTGTTTCCAACGCCTTTTTTTAATTTTTCAGTTTCATCATATAGAAATAATAGCTCATTTTTTTCTTCAGGTAGAAGTTCTATTTGATTAAGATGATTTAATAATTCTTCTTTGTTTCTATATTGCATACTTTTAATTTGTTCTTGAAAAGTATAAAATTGCATTTTTCTTTTTTCAGCATCCATATAGTCACCTACTTTATATAATAATTATAAGATATTAAGGAAATTATTTCAATTATTATTTATCTAACTTGTAAAAAATGATATAATAGATAAGAATTCTTGGAGGTAATTATGGACTTAAGTGGATTAAATGATGAACAGGTAAAAGCTGTTAAACATATAGATGGACCAATGTTAGTTTTAGCGGGAGCTGGATCTGGAAAGACAAAAGTTTTAACCAATAGGATTGCTTATTTAATTGAAAATGGAATAAATCCAGATAACATATTGGCAATTACTTTTACAAATAAAGCTGCTAAAGAAATGAAAGAGAGAGTTGTTAGGATACTGGGAATGATGGCTAAGAGTATTCAGATATCAACATTTCACTCTTTAGGGCTTAAGATAATTAAAGAAAATTATGCGAGACTCGGATATAAGAGTAATTTCGTAATACTTGATAGTGATGATACTTTAACGGTTGTAAAAAAGATTATGAAGGATATCAATTTAAATCCTAAATATTATAATCCAAGAGATATTAGAAATAAGATTAGCAGTGCAAAGAATGAATTAGTTAGTGTAGATAAGTTTAGAAAGATGGAATTTGATAGTAATATCGTAGATGTATATGAAAGATATAATAAGAAGTTAATTATTAATAATTCTGTCGATTTTGATGATTTACTTATGTTACCTATTAAGTTATTTAAGGAATATCCGGATGTACTTAAATATTATCAAGATAAATATAAATATGTATTAATAGATGAGTATCAGGATACAAATGAAGCACAATACACATTTAGTAAGATGTTATGTAGTACAAATAAAAATATTTTTGTAGTTGGAGATAATGATCAGGCTATATATGCTTTTAGAGGGGCTAATTATAAGAATATTTTGAATTTTGAAAAGGATTATCCAGAATGTAAAACTATTCTTTTGGAAGAGAATTACCGATCTACCCAAAATATTTTGGATGCGGCCAATAGTGTTATCAAACATAATAAATTAAGAAAAGATAAGAATTTATGGTGTAATAATCCTGTTGGTGATAAAGTTAAATATGTTAAGGTAGAAACAGATAAAGATGAGTGCAGTTATGTGTCTAGCGAGATAAAGAAGTTACATAACGATAATGTTAATTATGAAGATATAGCTGTATTATATAGAACTAATGCACAATCTAGACTTATCGAAGAAGAGATGCTAAAAAATGGTATACCATATAGAGTTGTTGGTAGTTTTTACTTTTATAACCGCAAAGAAATAAAAGATTTATTATGTTATCTTAGACTTATCAACAATCATGATGATGATGTTAGTTTGCTTAGGGTTATAAACACTCCGAAAAGAGGTATTGGAGATAAGACAATCGAAAATATTACGGCAGAGGCTACAGAAAAGGGAATATCTTTATTCGAGGCTATTACTAAGGGTAAGGAACTTGAATTTAAGAAAATGATTCTCAATATGGAAGAAAAATGTGAGAATTTAACGCTTACGGAGATGGTTGATTTAGTACTTACTGATAGTGGTATGAGACGTGAATACGATGATAAATCAATTGAATCCGAAATTAGAATGGAGAACTTGGAAGAATTTAAATCTATTACTAAAGAATATGAGGAAGAATACGGGGTAATATCACTAACAGACTTTCTTAATGAAGTGGCTATTGTCAGTGATGTATCAGAACACGAAGATGCAAGTAATAGAGTTAGTTTAATGACAATTCATTCAGTTAAAGGGCTTGAATTTGATAATGTTTTTATACTCGGTATGGAAGAAGGTTTGTTCCCACATTACAATGCTATAAACGAAGGAAAACAAGCGGCAATTGAGGAAGAGCGAAGACTATGTTATGTGGCAATTACACGTGCTAAAAAGAATTTATGGATGTTAAATACTAGAAAAAGGATGTTATTTGGTAATACACAAGTCAATATGCCTAGTAGATTTATGGATGAAATAGATTCACAATATTTAGAGGTTATCGATGAAAAACCTAGTCTAATTTCTAAAATTAGTAATTTTGTTAAGGATGATAAATTTAGAAAAGAAGATGTAGATTATGAACCTGGAGACCATGTTATGCATGATGAATTTGGTGAAGGTGTTGTTATTAGTGCCGATAAATCTCTTGTTACAATAGCATTTCCACATCCGTATGGAATAAAGAAAATGATGGCTAAACATAAGAGTATTAAAAAGATTTAGAAATAAATCTTTTTTTGTAACATAAAATAGTAATTTGAATATAATAAGTTAGGTGAAAAAGATGAATTATCTTATCTTGATTAATCGAAATAATACTTTAGATAAGAATTATATACCAAAGTATTTAACTGATACCTGTAGTAAATATAAAAAGGGAATAAAAGTGGTTGATAAGGTTAATGATATGTTTCTTTTGATGAAATTAGAGGCTCTTAAATATGGTTATGATATTGATATTATGAGTGGCTATAGAGACTATGATTATCAAGTTAAATTATATAATAAGTTAATTAAGGATAAGGGCTTTAATTATGCATATAGGATTATTGCACCACCAGGTGCTAGTGAACATCAAACTGGTTTAGCAATAGATATATGCGTATATAGATATGATAAATGTTATGTAGAGCATGAATTAAACGATTTTGATGAAATATCTTGGATTATTAAAAATGCTCATAGATTTGGTTTTATATTAAGATATCCGAAAGGAAAAGAAGATATTACGGGTTATAGTTATGAACCTTGGCATTTTAGATATGTTGGAAATATGGCTAGTTATCTTTATTTTAATAATTTAACTTTGGAAGAATATTGTAAATAAATGAAAAATATGGTATTATACTCATTGGTGATGAAAATGAAAGCAAAAAAAAGAGCTTTGATATTAGCAATAGTATGTGTTATTG
>JAEEZV010000016.1 GCA_016291995.1 Caryophanales bacterium | reverse complement strand
TGTCTAAGATTGCTCATCATGTTCTTTCCGTATCCCATCATTGTACCAATATCATTAGTTGTTCCAACGGGAATGTGCGCCGCTACTAGTCTATCTTTACGTAAATAGTTACCAGTAATTGCCTCATTAAATGTTCCATCTCCCCCAATTGATAAAACTAAATCAACAGGTTCCAATGTTCTAACAATTTCTATTGCGTGTCCTTTGTATTCAGTATAATAGATTTTAACATCATAGCCATACTCATTTAGCATATGCTCAAAACTTGGTAAAAACTTATATTTTACCTTTCTTCCACTATTTGGATTATATATAACAGCACATTTTTTCATAATGTCACCTCACATGGAGTATTCTATCATACAAAAATAAAAAAAGAAAGATTATCTCCCTTTCTTTACATTATCTTTCCTGGCAATTGTGCCCGTTTCGTAAAGCAACATATTATTACATCTCACATTATTATCGTTAACCACCATATGAAGAGATGCATCGATATCGTAAGGTAGAGCTACAATATCCATATTATTGTAATGGCAACTTAATCTGAGAATTGTTCTAACTAATTTATTAGTAAGATTGTTTTGAATGTATTCCTGTTTACTATCTAATTCATTAATATCTTTATTAAAATATTTATTTTTCATAACGTTAGCCATTCTTTTAGCGTTCCATCTAGTTGGAAGAATTGATACAACATCGAATTTAGAATATCCCATTCTATTAAAATAATTGATAAAGATATTTAGAGCAACTAAAAAACTAGCTGTAATGTCTTCTAAATTTTCTTCACTGTCATCTTTAGTAAATCCTTCACCAACTTTATATAATCTCCTATTAACTTTTTTTACAAATTCTGTTTTTTCATTCACCTTGTTTTGAATAGCATAAATGTATATTTTATTGTCATCTATTCCAAATTTAATTCTAGGAAATATAAAACTACTATTTCCATCTGTAACACTAATAACCATCTCACTAGGTGTTTCATTATATATTTTATCTTTCTTAATCTCAATGTTTATATTTCCACCAAGTATTTTAGAATTACCAATCATTTTTTCCATATCATTATGATTTTCAATAAAACTAATTCTTTTTCTTAAAAAAGCACATGGATCATTAAAATCATCACTAGTAGCATTAGCAAAAAGTAGTGTCATAATTACTTTTTCTTTTGATATCATTTTATCATTATTAGGAATCTCACTTTTAATAATCTCATCATCATAATTATCATCACTATAAAATTTCTTAGCTAATGTTACATATTCAATTAATAACCTATCAAATTCTGCCTTATCTTTGATCATAAGCGTAGGAATCATTAAACTGTTATCAAGTAAAAAGCATTCATATATTTTACCATTAATATTCGTTGAAAATGGAACATTAAAAGTTGATAAACAATCGATTCTACCACTCATTGCTTCATAAATAATATGATTATAAAAAATATCTAATATATTCATACTATCACCAAGTATATTTTATCACAAAATAATAAAAAGACCAATAATGGTCTAATTATAATTACAACAAGATCCACACTGTACATTTGTAACAGTATTTTCTTCACAACAAGTATATTTAGGTTCATAAGTGTGTCTATATATATGATTATTAATAATTCTAGTATTAATTGGACAAACATGTTTAACTTCATGAATAATATTTCTTTGAACAATTCTTTCTCTTCCTGGCTCTACAATAGGACTAGTATTTCCATAACTAGTCATATCTACATCGTTCATATTAACATTTTGATTAGTATTGTTATTCATAATGTTTATATCGATATCATCCCCATAATTATTATCTTGTCTATAATTATCGTTATAAAACATAACATTTCCTCCCATCTACCATATCATATGAATAATTAAATATCCTGATTATGTAAATAGCACAATCTTGACAACAATAAAAAAATAATATATATTTAATATAACTTTTATCAAGAACGAGGGAGAGGATTAGCTCTATGATCTCGTACCAACCTATTAAGTTAGGTGGTAAAGCTAATATCGATGAAAGAGTTATAATAAAGCATGAACTCTTTCAAGAGTTTTTTATTTTGATAAAAGACAAGGAGGAGTTATGAAAAAGATTATGACAAGTGAGTCCGTAACTGAGGGCCATCCAGATAAAATCTGTGATAAAATCAGTGACAAAATTCTAGATACAGCTCTAGAACAAGATAAGAATAGTAAAATGGCTGTCGAATGTACGATTAAAGATGATTTAGTATTCATCTATGGAGAAGCTACGACTAAAGCAAAAATTAATTATGAAAAAGTGGCTAAAGATGTATTAAAAGATATTGGTTACCAAGAAAAATTTAATGTAATTACAAAGATAAGTAAACAATCTAAAGAAATCAACAGTTCTGTTGATAGAGAAAAAATATGTGCTGGAGATCAAGGAATAATGTTTGGATATGCCACAAATGAAACAAAAGAACTTATGCCACTACCGATACTTCTAGCTAATAAACTTACGGAAGAATTAGCTAATGCTAGAAAAAAAGATAAAAATAGTCCACTTCTTCCAGATGGCAAAAGCCAAGTAACTATTGAATATGAAAATAATATTCCAAAAAGGATTGATACGATTATTATTGCCGCAGAGCATAAAGAAAATATCAAAAAAGAATATCTAGATGAATATATAAAAAATAATGTAATAGTTAAAATAATACCAAAGAAATATCTAAAGAATACTAAAATATATATCAATACTAGTGGTTCATTTACTATTGGTGGTCCTTTTGCTGATAGTGGTACTACCGGTAGAAAAATAGTTGTTGATTCATATGGTAGTGCCTCAAAAGTAGGTGGTGGTTGTTTCAGTAGCAAAGATCCATCAAAAGTAGACAGAAGTGCCGCATATTATGCTAGATATGTTGCTAAAAATCTTGTATACCATAAATTATGTGATAAATGTGAAATATCCGTAGCCTATTCCATAGGAAGAGAATATCCAATTAATATTGGTATTGAAACATTTAATACCAATAAAATACCATTAGAAAGAATATATGAAATAGTAAATAATAATTTCAACTTCAGTGTTGACAATATCATAAAAGAATTAAATCTATTAAGACCAATCTATTATGAAACAGCTAGCTATGGTCATTTTGGAAGAAATAATTTTCCATGGGAAAAAATAAAAGAACTAATCATTTAGTTCTTTTAAAATGGCATTT
>JAEEZV010000015.1 GCA_016291995.1 Caryophanales bacterium | reverse complement strand
GCAGCAGCTGGAATAGCTCCAAAATTTGATGATTCAAGTGATAAACTTAGCGATAAATATTTGATTTTGGATAATCATTTGGTAATAGGTAATTTTGGTGGATTTCCAAGTATTACTATTCCATCTGGTTTTGTTAATAAGATGCCTATTGGAATAAATATTACTGGTAGAGTATGCGAAGATGATTTAGTACTCAATATGGCTAATATGTTAGAAGGAACAATGGAATATAAGAATCAAGTAGCTGGAGGGATCAAGAATGTATAAGGTAGTAATTGGACTAGAAGTTCACTGTGAACTTAAATCTAATAGTAAAAACTTCTCTTCAGCAAGAAATGGTTTTTCCGATATGCCAAATACTAATGTGTCGGTAGTAGATATGGGTATGCCTGGTATTTTACCAGTAGTTAATAAAGAAGCAGTAAGAAATTCATTAACAATGGCTCTTGCTATGCATTGTAATATTCCTAAATATTTATCATTTGAAAGAAAGAATTATTTCTATCCAGATTTACCTAAAGGATATCAGATTACACAGTTTAAGAATCCAATAGGCACTAATGGATATATGATGATAAATGTTAATGGCGAAGAGAAAAAAGTACTAATTCATGATACTCATTTGGAAGAAGATACTGCTAAAATGGATCATTATACGGATTATTCATTGCTTGATTATAATCGTTGTGGAGTACCACTACTAGAAACGGTAACGGAACCTTGTCTTAATTCAGCAGACGAAGCGGTAGCGTTTTTGGAAGGACTTAGGAATGTATTCTTATATACGGGAGCGTCATATGCAAGAAGTGATAGAGGACAAATTAGATGTGATGTCAATGTATCTTTGATGGAAGAAGATGCTACGGAATTAGGAACTAGAGTTGAAATGAAGAATATTAATTCCTTTAGTGGAGTTAGAGAAGCAATCATTACGGAAGTTGCTAGACAGACTGAAATACTAAACCGTGGGGAAAAGGTACTACAGGAGACTAGAAGATATGATGAAAATACTAATGAAACATATCTTATGAGAAGTAAAGAAGATGCAATAGATTATAGATATTTTACAGATCCTAATTTACCTCCTATAGAGATAAGTGAAAAATGGATAGATGAAATTAGAAATGAACTTCCAAAGATGCCATATGAGAGATATAAAACATATATAGAATACGGTATTAGTGTTAAAGATGCTAATACAATAGTTAAAGATAAGGAACTATCTGATTTCTATGAAGAATGTATAAAATTATCAGATAAGTATTTAACATTATCTAATTGGCTTACTGGGGATGTTATTAAGAATTTAAATAAATATGATTTAACAATTGATAATTCTAAATTTAGTCCAAAGATGTTAGTGGATTTAGTTAATATGATTGATTCTGGTAAAATCAATGGTAAACAAGGAAAAGAATTGTTAGAAAAAGTAATTGAGACAGGTAAAGAACCAATGGTTTTAGCTAAAGAACTTGGTATGGAACAAATTGGTGATGAGAATGAAATTAGGAAGATTGTTTTATCAGTATTAAACGATAATATGAATTTAGTTGAAGACTATAAAAACGGTAAGAATGTATTTGGATTTATTGTGGGATTAATAATGAAGAATACTGGTGGAAAAGCAAATCCAGCAATGACATCAAAAATATTAAAAGAAGAACTTGATAAGTATCTATAAAAAAACAAGTATTTATTGCTTGTTTTTTCTTTATTTATAGAGATAATTATGTTATAATTTTATCATAGGTGGTATGTATGAAGAATAAGAAGAAAAAGAAATTATTTCATATTGGTAAGAAAGGATTTACACTTATTGAACTTTTGGCAGTTATTATGATACTTTCCATAGTTATGGGAGTTGTTTCATATACCGTAATTGCTATTATAAGTGGAGTTAGAGAAAGAACTTATCAAGTAACAATTAATAATATTGAAGGAAATGCGGGAGTATATCTCACGGAGAATAAAGATAAAATGAGTTATGTTCCTAACATTAGTAATCCTTCAGTTGAATATAATTGTATAACTATCCAAAATCTAATTGAATTAGGTTATCTTAGTGAAGATGTAACAAAATCAAATGTGGCTGATGGAATGACAGCTTCTAAAAGTGATTATATTTATATTGAAAGAGATACTGATAGTAAAGCAATTTTAAAAACAGTATATATAGGGCAACTTAATGGGGCATATGCCAATATGTGTAAGGTATCATCATTAATTAGTGGTACGGTTACATTTGCTTCACAACCTGCATTAGGTGAATGGAGTAGAGAAAAAGAAGTAACGATTACATACCGAGTAAGAAATGTTAATACAAGTTATGTTAGGGGATATGCATATACATATACAGGAAGTCATAATTTGCTGGAAGACAATGGAACTACAAAGAAAGTAAAAATAACTTCAAATGGTGATATGGCTGCACGTGTTTTACCGCGTTTACCGCAAGATGGTATTCCTGACGATGCATATGTTGCTATAAACAGGATACAGGGAACGCTTAATGTTAGTAAGATAGATATAGTAAAACCGGTAATAGAACTTAAGAATAATACGAGTGGCTATGTTAATAATGAAGTGACTATTCCACTAAATGTTATCGATGGTGAAAGTGGTATTAAAGAAGGAAGCTTCGATAAGTCTAAAATATCTGTAACAGTTGGTGGTACACCAATATCTAATAATAATATTACAATGGATGCAAATTATAATTTACGTATCGTAGATAGTGAGCATAGTGGACCAATAGTTATCAATATTGATGCTAATGCTGTTTATGATAATGCAGGCAATGCTAGCGCTGCTTTAGATCATCCATTAGAACCAAATGTTAAATTTGATAATTCAGCTCCGACAGCAGCAGTTACTTCAACAGAGAATTTGAAAGTGGCAAAACAAACAGCTACGATTAGATGTACAGATAATACTGGAGCAACAGCATATTATTGGGGAACAAATAATAATCCAGCTAATAATTTGTATACGACATTTACTAGTGCAACTGATAAAACTGTTCAATTAGAGATTGTATCAGCAGGTACATACTATTTGATATGTAAAGATGCAGCTGGTAATATTTCTAATAAAGCAAGTAAGACATATTATAATTATACAGTTAAAAACATGTTAAATACTGTTGACGGAACTGTGGGTACATATACAACTAATAATTATGCACAAATTACCTCTGTTCAGTATCTTGCTCCAAAAGGAACAACAATAACTCCAGCAAGTTTATATACTGTTCCTAGTGGAAGCAATGCAAATAAATATAGGGGTATCAGTTCTGGGGCACCATCTACAACGGCAGCTACTTTACTAACAGATGAGATTAAACTTAATGCTACGACGACATATGCAATATGGTTTGGTAGAAATATAATTCATTTTAGATATCAATTACAATCTGGAGAAAGTTATACTGAAGATGTGGCAAAAGATTCTAATACATATCATTGGACAAAAGATAGTAATAATTATATGGTATTATCT
>JAEEZV010000014.1 GCA_016291995.1 Caryophanales bacterium | reverse complement strand
TCAGTGGTGGAACTTCCATATATGACTTTAGTGAATATATTAATTATTTAGGTAACTATAGTGGAACTGTCAAAGTAGAAATATTTTTAAAAGATGAAAATGAGACATATTATGATCTTGCATATATAAAAGAAAGCGATATTTCTGCTTTATATAGTCCAGTTACATATGATGGTCATATGTATCATGTAACAGTCGAAGAAGAAAAATATCTAATGATGCCAATAAATAATATTGTTGGAACTAAAGTATACAATAACGGTAAAAAAGTAAAAGTAGACAGTTATTTGGATAGTTTTGTAACTATTAAACTAAAACCTGGTGAAAATAATATAAGAGTAAAGTACGACCAACCATTTCTTAAAATTGGTATCATATTAAGTATTGCTGGTATTATCTTGTTATTCTTAAGCAAAAAGATTGTACCAAATTCATTAATTTTAAATATTTGTTATTATGCATATATTGGGATAATTATACTCTTATATATCTATTTCTATTTATATTCGTTATTCAAATATATAATATAATTAAGCGATAAAATCATCGCTTTTTTATATTGCAATGCATACTTAAAATATGATATTATATAATTGTAAGGTGGTTTTATGAAGAAAGTTTCCGTAGTTGTTCCTATGTACTATGAAGAAGATATTGTCGATGTATGTTACAAGGAACTTACAAAAGTTTTAAAAGGAATAAAAGGATATGATTATGAGATAATTTGCATTAATGATGGATCTCAAGATAAGACTTTAGAGTTGCTTGAAGCTATCGCTAAGAAAGATAAAAAATTAAAAGTTTTATCGTTTTCACGTAATTTTGGACATCAAGCAGCCGTTAGTGCTGGATTAAAGGTCGTTACTGGTGATGCCATTGTCATTATCGATGCCGATTTACAAGACCCGCCAAGTCTTATCCCAGATATGCTAAAACTTTGGGAAGAAGGCTATGAAGTAATTTATGGCAAAAGAAAAAAACGTGATGGTGAATCTAGATTTAAGCTATTTACTGCCAAAATGTTTTATCGTATTTTAAATAAGTTATCTAGTGTCCATATTCCTATGGATACCGGCGATTTTAGACTTGTCGATAGAAAAGTCGTAGATGTCATGAATAACTTACCAGAACATAATAAATTCTTAAGAGGATTATTTAGTTTTACTGGATTTAAACAAAAAGAATTCTTATATGAAAGACATGAGAGATTTGCAGGTCAAACTAAATATACAATGAAGAAGATGGTTAAATTAGCATCTGATGGTATTATTGGTTTTTCATATAAACCATTAACATTTATTTTTGTTTTGAGCATGATAGCATTTATTACATTTATTGCTTCATTCGTATGTATATTCGTATTTTTAAAACATTATTTAATCCCACTTTTAATATGTTTATTTAGTTTTAATACATTTATTATCTTATTATGCTTATGGATTGTATCTATATATATATCAAGAATATATGATGAAGTAAAGAATAGACCATCATATATTGTTGATAAGACAATTAATATTGGAGAATAAAATGAGGAAAATATATGAATTAATTATAAAATTAATTGGTAGAGAAATGTTTATGTATTTAGTATTCGGAGTACTGACCACTCTTGTTAATTTTATAGTGTACTATATTTGTAATATCATACTTACAATGAGTGCAGGACTTAGCACTACCATTGCATATATTATCAGTATTATATTTGCATATATAACAAATAAGATATGGGTATTCAATAGTGTTACTAATACTAAAAAAGAAACATTTAATGAGTTTATTAAATTTATATCTGCTAGAATATTTACTTATTTCGTCGATTTAGTCTTAATAATTATTTTGGTAGATAAAATGCACTTTAATAGTTTACTAATGAAGATACTAGTAAATATCCTAGTCATCATTTTAAACTATATTGCAAGTAAATTAGTAATCTTTAAAAAGAGGTGACATATGCGTTATTTTATGACATTTTCTTATGATGGAAGTAATTTTGCTGGATATCAAAAACAAGTAAAAGAAAGAACTGTTCAAAAAGTTTTAGAGGACGCCTTAAAAGAAATAAATGGCGGTAAGTTAGTTAGTGTATCAGCATCGGGTAGAACCGATGCTGGAGTTCATGCCTTAAATCAAAAAGCTCATTTTGATATGGATAAAAAAATTACTCCTGAAAAACTTTTAAAAGGTATTAATTCATTATTACCTGAAGACGTCTATGTCAAGAAAATTGAAACAGTTTCAGATGACTTTCATGCTAGATATAATGCTATTGGTAAAGAATATATCTATAAAATAAATATGGGTGAATATAATCCTATTGAAAGAAATTACTGCTATCAATATTGTAAAAAATTAGATCTTGCTGCCCTAGAAAGAGGTCTTAAGTATCTAGAAGGTACCCATAATTTTAAATCCTTTACTAAAGCTAATGATGAAATAACTGATTATGTTAGAAAAATTAGTGGTACTGCTTTAGTCAGAGATAGCAAAGATTTAAATATGATAACCTTATCATTCGTAGGTACCGGTTTTATGCGTTATATGGTAAGAAATATGGTAGGATTATTGATTGAAATAGGTGAAGGAAAAAGAAAACCAGAAGACATTATTGAGATTCTTAAACACGAAGATAGAACGTTTGCTGGTATTACTGCACCAGCCTGTGGGCTATATCTAAAGAACGTCTTTTATTAAGCTAATTTGACTAAATAGTCAAAATAGAGTAAAATACTACTTGGAGGGAAAAATGAGGAAGTCAGATATAGTATTAATCGGTGTTGTCATTCTTGTAATTGCAG
>JAEEZV010000013.1 GCA_016291995.1 Caryophanales bacterium | reverse complement strand
AATATTCCACCACACAATTTGAGTGAAGTAATCGATGCTACAATTTATCGTATTGATAATCCTAATAGTAGGCTAGATACATTGCTTAACTATATCAAAGGACCAGATTTTCCTACTGGTGGTGTAGCTATCGGAGCTAGTGGACTTCATGAAGCATATGAAACTGGTAAAGGTAGAATCCTAATAAGAAGTAAGATTCAGATAGATAAAAACAAAATTATTATAAGTGAAATACCATATGATGTTAACAAACAATTGCTAGTTAAAAAAATAGATGAAATTAGAATAGATAAAAAAATTGATGGTATCGTATCCGTTATAGATGAATCTGATAAAGATGGATTACAGATTACAATTGAACTAAAAAAAGAAGCTAATAGTAAGAATATTTTAAATTACTTATATAAAAATACTGAACTACAAGTAAGCTATAACTATAATATGATAGCAATTGTTAATCGTAGACCTATGCAACTAGGACTTATTCAGATCTTGGATGCCTATATTGCTCATCAAAAAGAAGTTGTTACTAAAAGAACTAGTTTTGATTTAGCTCATGCTAAAAAAAGATATCATATCGTGGAAGGACTTATCAAAGCAATTTCTATTTTAGATGAAGTTATTAAAACGATTAGAGCTAGTAAAAACAAAGCTGATGCTATAGAGAATTTAGTTAAAAAATATGAATTTACTGAAGAACAAGCTACCGAAATTGTCAATTTACAATTATATAGATTAACTAATACGGATATCGTTATTCTAAATGAAGAAAAGGCAAATCTAGAAAAGATAATGGCTATGTTGGAAGCAATTTTAGCTAGTCCTGAAAAACTTAATACCGTTATCAAAGAGGAACTTAAGAAAATCAAGAAAGAATATGGTAGTCCAAGAAGAACTGAAATTCAAGAAGAAATGGAAGAAATAAAGATTGATACATCTGAAATGATCCCTAAAGAAGATGTTATTGTAGTCATAACTCATGATGGATACATTAAGAGAGTCAGTGCTAGAAGTTATGGTGCCAACACTGAAGAAACTAGTCTAAAAGATGGTGACTATGTTTTAGGATTATATAATATTAATACTACAGAAACAGTTTTAGTGTTTACAGATAAAGGTAATTACCTATATTTACCAGTATACGATATACCAGAACTTAAATGGAAAGATTTAGGAAAACATGTAAGTAATATTATTATGATGTCATCGGATGAAAAAGTTATCGGTGCTATGCCAGTATATAATTTTGATGAAGATAAATATATCACAATATTCACAAAAAATGGTATGGTTAAGAGAACTAAATTATCTGATTTCAAAGTTGGAAGATATACTAAAGAAATTGGTATGATTAAACTTAGTGATGATGATAGTGTCGTATCAGTATCCTATAGTAGTTATCCAGATGTAATGGTAGCTACTAAGAATGGTTATGGATTGTGGTATGATATATCCGAAGTAAGTGTCGTAGGTATCAGAGCCAGTGGTGTTAAATCAATTAAGTTAAAAGATGATGAAGTTGTCTTTGGAACACAGTTTAATCCAGAAGTTGAATACCTAACAATTATTACTGATAAAGGTACTGCTAAGAGACTTAAACTAAATAATATTGAAAAGACAAGTAGAGCTAATAGAGGAATACTTTTAATGAAAGAAATTAAAAGTAATCCTAGTAAGATAATTAATTGCTATTTAGAAAATTCTAAAGAAGAAATAGTAGTAACATCTATTGCTGAAGTAAAACCGGTTAAACTTACTGAAATAGCAATTATGGATAGACCAAGTAATGGCTCATTCATTGTTAAAGATAGAATACTTAGTACATATAAAGTTGTCGATTTGGTTAGCAATGATGTAAAAGAAACTAAACCAGTAGGGACAACACTTAAGTTAGATCCAGAGTATAAAACATTAAAAAATATTGATGATAAAATGGATTCAATCGAGCAACAACTCGATGATATAGAAAGTTAAAGGAGATGTAAGAATGAAAGATTTAAAAGGAACAAAAACTGAAGCAAATTTAATGGCTGCTTTTGCTGGAGAAAGCCAAGCAAGAAATAAGTATACATATTATGCTTCAAAAGCCAAAAAAGAAGGATATGAACAAATTGCTGCTATTTTTGAAGAAACAGCAGGTAATGAAAAAGAACATGCTAAAATGTGGTTCAAATTACTTCACGAAGGAGAAGTACCTGATACAATTACTAATCTAATGGATGCTGCAAATGGTGAAAACTATGAATGGACCGAAATGTATGAAACATTTGCCAAAGAGGCTGAAGAAGAAGGATTCTCTGATGTAGCAAGATTATTCAAAGGAGTTGCTGCAATCGAAAAAGAACATGAAGCAAGATACAGAAGATTACTAGAAAATATTAAAGGAGAAACAGTCTTTAAAAAAGAAGAATCTGTTGTTTGGGTATGCCGTAACTGTGGACATGTTCATGTAGGAAAAGTAGCACCAAAAGTATGTCCGGTATGTAGTCATCCACAATCATACTTTGAAATGAAAAGTACAAACTATTAATATTAAGGAGTGATAATATGCAAGTACTTGTAACTGGTGGTACTGGTTATATTGGAAGCCATACTATTGTCGAATTATTAAATCATGGCTATAAAGTAGTAGCTGTAGATAATTTTAGTAATTCTAAAAAAGAAGTTATTGATAAAATTGAAAAAATAACTAATAAAAAAATTAAATTTTATAAATTAAACGTATGTAATAAAAGAAAACTAGAAACAGTATTTAAAGAGAATAAGATTGATGCTGTAATCCATTTTGCTGGATACAAAGCTGTAGGAGAATCTGTTCAAAAACCACTAATGTATTATCGTAATAATTTAGATTCAACATTAACTTTACTTGAAGTAATGGGTAAATATAATGTTAAAAAAATAGTCTTTTCTTCATCGGCAACTGTTTATGGTGATCCAGAAGAATTACCGATAAAAGAAACAGCTAGACTAAGTACAACAAATCCATATGGATCTACTAAATTATATATCGAAGGTATCTTAAAAGATTTATATATTTCTGATAATGAATATAGCATTGCAATACTTAGATATTTTAATCCAGTCGGAGCTCATCCAAGTGGACTACTTGGTGAAGATCCTAATGGTATACCAAATAATTTAATGCCATATATTGTTAAAGTAGCTAAAGGAGAATTACCACAACTAAATGTTTTTGGTAATGATTATGATACTCCTGATGGTACTGGTGTTAGAGACTATATTCACGTTGTAGATTTAGCCTTAGGACATATTAGTGCGCTAGAATACATTGATAAGAACAAAGGCATAGATTATTATAATTTAGGAACTGGAAAAGGATATAGTGTCCTTGAAATGGTCGAAGCCTTTAGTCGTGAAAATAATGTTAAAATTCCATATAAGATAGGTCCTCGAAGAGAAGGGGATATTGCTAGTTGTTATGCTGATACTTCTAAAGCTAATAAAAAATTAAACTGGAAAGCAACTCGCACATTATCTGATATGGTAAAGAGTGCTTATAAATACGTATCTAAAAATTGACAAATGTTCGTTTTTATGATACAATTATACGCGTAAGGGGATGAAATAATGAATAATAAAGGATTTTCACTTATTGAACTTTTAGGATGTCTTCTAATACTTAGTTTAGTACTATTTATTGGAGTTGTTGTCACAAGAAGAACATTAGCTACATCGTTGACTCAACTAAGAGTAGTTAGCGATAACGAAATATTCGATGCTGCTAGAACGTATGCTTTAGAAACATCTAATTATAAAAATGATAAAGTATGTGTAAGTGTTAAAACATTAATTCTTGAAGGCTATTTAGATGATACTAACGACGAAGATATAAAAGAAATGTTAGTCCAAGTAAGTAGAGATAAACTTACTAAGACGATTGAAATAATAAGGTACGTTGATAAATGTGAATAAAAAAGATATTTTAAATATCTTTTTTCTTATTTTATATGACAAAATTGTTAATTTGTGTTATGATTAAATCGTGGGTGATGTATATGACAAGACATGAGCAAAGATACAAAGCAATGACAATTTTATATCAAGCGTTTTTATATGATAATAATAATATTAATTATGATATTAAAGATATAATTAATGAACAAATGGAAACTAAAAGTAAGTTCGTAGATTCCCTTGTTATGGGCGTACTTGAAAACAAAGAAAAGATAGATGAACTTGCTAATGAATGCTTGAAAGACTGGGATATTTCCAGACTTGGTTTTACTGATCAAGCAATTCTAAGAATGGGAATATTTGAAATACTCAATACAGATACACCAGAAGTTGCCTGTATCGATGAAGCAATCGAACTAAGTCATGAATACTCTGATGATAAAGTTTGTAAAATGATAAATGGTGTACTTGACAGAATATATCACGAAAAACAAAAAATAGATAGTTAATATCCAAGAGGTGTAGTATGAATCAAGAATACATAACAATTAGTGAATTAAATCATTATATTAAAGGTGTATTTGATGAAGATATCTTCTTGAGAAAAGTATATATCAAAGGTGAAATATCTAACTTTAAAGCACATACGAGAGGACATTTATATTTTACTTTAAAAGATGAAGGAAGTAGACTTAATGCTGTGATGTTTTCATATCAAGCAAGCGGTTTAAAATTTATACCTGAAGATGGAATGAAAGTACTCGTATGTGGTAAGATATCGGTATATGAACCTACTGGCGGATATCAAGTATACGTTGAATCAATGGAACAAGATGGTCTTGGCAACTTATATATCGAATTTGAAAAATTAAAAAAGAAATTAGCTAGTGAAGGATTATTCGATCAAGATAAGAAAAAGCCAATTCCTAAAGTACCAAAGAAAATAGGAATAGTAACAGCTAGTACTGGTGCTGCTATTAGAGATATTCTTACAACTATTAAAAGAAGATTTCCAATATGCGAAACAATATTGTTTCCATCATTAGTTCAAGGTGCAGATGCAGCCAGTGATATTGTTAAAAAAATTAAATTAGCCAATACATATGATATCGATACATTAATTGTTGGCCGTGGTGGTGGATCTATTGAGGATTTATGGCCTTTTAATGAAGAAATCGTAGCTAGAGCGATATATGAATCAAAAGTACCAGTAATAAGCGCTGTAGGCCACGAAATTGACTTTACAATAGCTGATTTTGTAGCAGACCTTAGAGCGCCAACACCAACAGCTGCTGCTGAACTGGCCGTCCCTAATATAGAAACAATTAATACATACTTAGAAAATGCTATGAAACGTAGCACACTAAGTATTAATAATTATATTGATACTAGAAAACAAAGCCTATCTAGTATCCTTACAAGTTATATTTTAAAGAAACCGACAGCTATGTATGAAATAAAAGAACAAAACTTAGATTATTTAATAGATAGACTAAATAAAATAATTAAAGTATGTTTAGATAATAATAGAGTAAGATTATATAAAGATATAAATAGTTATGTCCTTACTAATCCAGAAATATTATATAAATTTAAAAATCAACAATTAGAACATATTATTAATAAATTAGAAGTGTTAAATCCAATGAATACTTTAAAAAGAGGATATGCTATCGTTAAATTAGATAAAAAAGTAGTATCTGATATTAAAAAAGTTAAAATTGATGATATAATTAACATAGATGTAGATAATGGAAGAATCAATGCTAAAGTTATGGAGGTATCTAATGGCAGAGAAGAAGGAAACTAATTTTGAAGATAAAATTAGAGAATTAGAAGAAATAGTAAAAGAACTTGAAAGTGGAGAAGTAAGTCTAGATAATGCAATAGAAAAATATACAAAAGCTATGAAACTTGCTAAAGAATGCTCAGATAGATTGAATGCTGCCACTGAAAAAGTAAATAAAATATTAAAAGAAAATGGAGAATTAGCAGACTTTGATGTCAAAGAAGAGTAATTCTCTTATGCTGAAATAGCTCAATCGGTAGAGCAACTGAATCGTAATCAGTAGGTTGCGGGTTCAATTCCTGCTTTCAGCACCATCGTAATAAAAAAAGAACTAAATTTAAATTAGTTCTTTTATTTTT
>JAEEZV010000085.1 GCA_016291995.1 Caryophanales bacterium | reverse complement strand
CTATTAAAAATATGAAAAAAGTATACCAGTGATAATTGCTAGGTGGTTCACCTGTACCCATACCGAACACAGAAGTTAAGCACCTAAACGCCGACGATAGCATTCGCAAAAATAGGTAGTTGCTGGTATTTTTTTTATGCCCAAATTTATTGCTTTTACCCCCTTAGTGTGTTATACTTTTATCGTAGGTGATAGTAAATGGAAAAAGATCCAAAAACAAATAAAAAAATACTTTTTATTGTATTAGCAGTAATCCTAGTTATTGCATTAATTGTTTTCATAGTAATAAAAAACAATGCTAATCGTATCCAAAAGGCAATTGATGATATACCAGTATTATTAATTGACATGGCAGATATCTACTATGATGTATATCCAAGTGCTGAAAATAATGATTTAGATGACCCTAAAAATGCTGATACTATTGCCGAGGTTAAGAAGATAACCAACAAAGCTTTTGAAATAGTTGATTCGCCAAATCCATATTGTGGAAAGAATCCTGATTATTTGACAACTATCAATAAAGGAGATTTTGTATATTATTTATCGACAGAGTTTAAAAAGTATAAAGAATTAAAACAATCTTTTGAAGAATATGTATATCCGGATATCATAACTCTTAACCAAGAAAACTATCTTGAAAAAGGAGGCAAGTTATATTGCCTAAAGCATAGTGATAAAGAAACAGAAAAACCAAAGTCAATAGATTATAGATATGCTATAGTTGAAAATGATCGTATTTTAGCTGACATGATGTTAAAATATGAAGAACGTGAAATGGGTTATTTAAGTGAATATGTCAAAAAAGATGGTAAGTGGCTCCTAAGATTTTATAGTATAGGATAAGAAGGCGAGAGATATGGAAGAAAAGAATAAAGAAAAAAAGAAACTAACATCAAAGCAAAAAGAGATTATTATTACAATTGTTGTCCTAATTGTTTCTATTGCTTTAGGAATATTTTTAGGTAAACTTTTATATGATGCAGTATATGGGGGATTGCAGTAGAAAAACCTAGAAAAATAACGAATTTTATTCGTTTTTTTTATAATCTAAAAAAAGTGTAAAAAAAGCATAAAAAAGGCTTGATTTTCATAATATTTTCTTGTATAATTAATAAATGTGTGACTGGCTTAGATGTGCAAAGTTGCTGATACACCAGGAAGAGTTGATAAAATATTACTTGGTGTCGTCAGGTAATTTGTTCGGAGCAAGTCTATACTAGATATAGGCGAAGGGAGGATACAATATGTCAAATACAAAAGTGAGAATCAAATTAAAGGCATATGAACACAGAACACTAGACAAAGCTGCAGCTAAAATTGTTGAAACTGTTAAGCGTACTGGTGGAAATATTAGCGGTCCTGTTCCACTTCCAACGGAAGTAGAAAAGTACACAATACTTAGAGCTGTTCATAAGTATAAAGATTCTCGTGAGCAATTCGAAATGCGCACACATAAAAGACTTATTGATATCAATAATCCAAGCAAGGAGACCGTAGATGCATTACAACATCTAGATTTACCTAGCGGAGTTGATATCCAAATCAAATTAAATTAATATTAGGAGGAAAAAATGAAAGGAATCTTAGGTCGTAAGATCGGAATGACTTCTGTGTTTGGAAAAGACGGACGTTTAGTACCTGTAACAGTAATTGAAGTTGAACCAAATATCGTTAGCCAAATTAAGACTAAAGAAAAAGATGGTTATGACGCTGTTCAATTAGCTGCATTCGAAAAACGTGAAAAGTTAGCTAACAAACCAGAAACTGGTCATTTAAAGAAAGCAAACACTACCCCTAAGCGCTTCTTAAAAGAAATTAGAGGTGTAGATGTTGCAAATTATTCACTTGGTAGTGAAGTAAAAGCAGATATTTTTACTGAAGGAGAAATGGTTGATGTAACCGGCACTTCTAAAGGAAAAGGATTCCAAGGCGTTATTAAACGTTGGAATCAATCACGTGGACCAATGGGACACGGTAGCCAATATCATCGTGGTGTTGGTTCTCTAGGAACACTTCTTCCAATGAGAGTTATCCCAGGAAAGAAAATGCCTGGACACATGGGTAATGAAAAGGTTACAATTCAAAACCTAGAAATAGTACAAATCGATTTAGAAAATAACGTTATCTTAGTTAAAGGAAATGTCCCAGGACCTAAAAAGTCATTAGTGTTAGTTAAATCTTCAGTAAAACATACCGGCGTAGTTAATACTCCAGTTGAATTAGTTACTTATGAAGAAGGTAGTGCTGAACCAGTAGAAGTTGCTTCAGAAGAACCTGTTGAAGAAGTAACTGAAGAAGAAGTAGTTTCTGAAACTACTGAAGCTCCAGCTGAAGAAACTAGTGAGGAGTCAAAGTCAGAAGATACTGAAGTATCTGAATAGTCTTTGAAGAGGAGGATAATATGTCTAAATTAGAACTATTAAACCAAAATGGTGAAAAGGTTAAGGATATTAAATTAAACGATAACGTATTTGGAATAGAACCAAATGATACTGTACTACATGATGCTGTAGTGTTAGCTATGGCAAACGTTAGACAAGGAACACATTCTACTAAAACTAGAGCTGAAGTATCTGGTGGTGGAAGAAAGCCTTGGAGACAAAAAGGAACTGGTAATGCTAGACAAGGTAGTATTAGAGCAGTTCAATGGCGTAAAGGTGGAATTGCCTTTGGACCAAAACCAAGAGATTACTCAAAGAAACAGAATAAGAAGGAAAGAAGATTAGCACTTCTAAGTGCATTATCTTATAAAGCAAAAGAAAACGAAGTAGTAGTATTAGATGCTATTAAATTCGAAACTAATAAGACAAAAGAAATGGTTAACTTACTAAATAAGTTAGAACTTGAATATGCTAAAGTTTTATTAGTAGTTACTGAACTTGATGATAATATTTGTTTATCTTCAAGAAACTTAGGAAATGTTAAAGTTGTATTACCAACTGAAGTAAATACATATGATGTACTTAACTCAGATAAAATGGTATTAACTGAAGCAGCTCTTAAAAATTTAGAGGAGGTGCTTAAGAATGAATAAGAATTTTGATATTATTTATGCACCAATCGTTACTGAAAAGTCAGCTTTAATGGCTAATGATAATAAATATACATTTAAAGTTAGTCCTAAAGCAAATAAGACTGAAATTAAACAAGCAATTGAAAGCATTTTCAATGTAAAAGTTGTAAGTATTAACACAACTAATTCTCATCCTAAAAAGAGAAGAGTTGGAAAATATACTGGTATGACTAATAAGTATAAGAAAGCTATTGTTAAATTAGCTGAAGGTAATTCAATTAATTTTGACTAAAATAGGAGGAAATAAGAATGGCTATAAGAGTTTATAAACCAACAACTAACGGAACACGTCAAAGAAGTGTCTTAAAGAGCGATGAAATTACTAAAACTACTCCTGAAAAAAGTCTATTAGTTACTAAAAATAAAACAGATGGAAGAAATAATCAAGGAAAGATTACAGTTAGACACCGTGGCGGCGGAGTGAAAAGAAAATACCGTTTAGTTGATTTTAAGAGAATAAAAGATGGAATTACTGCTAGAGTTGTAAGTATTGAATACGATCCAAATAGAAGTGCAAACATTGCCTTAATTAGCTATAAGGATGGAGAAAAAACTTACATTTTAGCACCAAAAGATTTAAAAGTTGGAGATATTGTTGAATCAGGTGCAAATGCTGATATTAAAGTTGGTAACACATTACCAATCGAAAATATTCCAGTTGGTACATTTATTCACAACATCGAATTAAAACCTGGTAAAGGTGGACAACTTGCAAGAAGTGCTGGTAACAGTGCTCAAATATTAGGTAGAGAAGATAAGTATGTTCTTATCAGACTATCTAGTGGTGAAACAAGAAAGATTTTAGGAACATGTCGTGCAACAATTGGTGTTGTAGGAAATGAAGACTACAATCTAGTAAAAGTAGGAAAAGCTGGTAGAACAAGATACACTGGATTTAGACCTACAGTTCGTGGTTCTGTTATGAACCCTAATGATCACCCACATGGTGGTGGTGAAGGTCGTGCTCCTGTTGGACGTTCTGGACCAATGACTCCTTGGGGTAAACCTGCTCTAGGAAAGAAAACTAGAAAAAATAAGAAAGAAAGTAACAAGTACATTGTGACTCGTCGTAAATAAGAAGAAAGGATGATTAAATAATGGCAAGAAGTTTAAAAAAAGGACCTTATGTCTTTGATAGACTAT
>JAEEZV010000084.1 GCA_016291995.1 Caryophanales bacterium | reverse complement strand
GTTTTAAACGATACGAAAGTAATGCCTGCGAGAATTATTGGTACAAAAGTTGATACTGGAGCGGTTATTGAATTATTATTACTTAAAAACGTTAATGGTGATACTTGGGAGGTATTGGCGAAACCTGCTAAAAGAATCAGCGTAGGTACTATTATTTCTTTTGGTAATGGGCGCCTTACGGCAAAGTGTGTGAGTATTGGTGAAGAGGGCATAAGACATGTTCAGTTTATTTATGATGGCATTTTTTATGAAATACTAGACGAACTTGGCAGTATGCCGTTACCACCATATATTAAAGAGAAATTAAAAGATAAAAATCGTTATCAAACAGTATATGCTAAGAATATTGGTTCGGCTGCAGCTCCAACGGCGGGGCTTCACTTTACCAAAGAATTACTTAAACAAATTCAAGATAAGGGAATAAAGTTATGTTATATTACTTTGCATGTTGGGCTTGGAACATTTAGACCAGTAAATGTTGAAGATGTGACTAAGCACAAAATGCATAGTGAATTTTATCAGATGAGCAAAGAAGTAGCTGATACTTTAAATGAAGCAAAAAAAGATGGAAGAAGAATTATTTCAGTTGGAACTACTTCCACAAGAACATTAGAAACAATTATGAGTAAATACAATATTTTTAAAGAAACTTCTGGCTGGACGGATATTTTCATATATCCAGGATATAAATTCAAGGCTATCGATGCGCAAATAACTAATTTTCACTTACCAAAGTCAACACTGATTATGTTAGTATCTGCGTTTGCATCAAAAGAAATGATTTTAAATGCTTATAAAGAAGCAGTCAAAAATAAATATCGTTTCTTCTCATTTGGGGATTCAATGTTTATAAAATAATCAAAAAAGTGTCAAATTTGTGTAAAGTTAACTAAAAGTTAATAAAAATAAAAGTAATCTACAAGTTTTTTTTGAATATAACTATTGGAGGGGTAAAATGAACATTACTAATGAAATGATTAATGAAATTAGAAATAAAAACGATATTGTCGATGTTATTTCAAAGTATATCCCTCTAACACAAAGAGGTAAAAATTATTTTGGAGTATGTCCATTTCACGATGATCATTCACCAAGTATGAGTGTATCAAGAGAGAAACAAATTTTTACTTGCTTCTCTTGCGGTGCTACAGGTAATGTATTTACGTTTGTAGCAAATTATGAACACATTGGATTCTATGATGCTGTAAGATTATTGGGGTCACGTGTAGGTTATGATTTGGGCAGTGCCAAAATAACAAAAAACAAGAATGCTAAATATTATGAAATATATGATTTGGTTACTAAATTATATCAGAATAGTCTTAGTACTGCTCAAGGTAAGAATGCATTAGAATATTTGGATGATAGGCAGATTGATAAAAAAACAATTAAAAAATTTAAAATAGGCTTGTCATCATCTAAAATATCTATTACAGATTATCTTGTAGAAAAAGGATATGACTTAAAGACTCTGATTGATTTAGGTATAACTAACGATAATGGTAGTGATGTTTTTGTTAATAGAATAATGTTTCCATTATATGATTTAGAAGGCAATGTGGTAGCATTCTCTGGTAGAATATATAACACTAAAGATCCTAGCAAATATGTTAATACAAAAGAAACAGCAATATTTAAAAAAGGAACAATATTATATAATTATCACAATGCTAAAGAATTACTTAAGAAAAATGAATCGGTTATTGTTATGGAAGGATTCATGGATGTAATAAGAGCAGATAGTGTTGGTATTACAAATTGTATAGCTACAATGGGAACAGCTTTAACAAAGCAAAATGCTAATCTTTTAAAGAAGATGGCCAATAATATTATCTTATGTTTTGATGGAGATAAAGCAGGACTTGAAGCAACAATTAAGGCTATTGAAATATTTAAAGAATTAGATGTTAGTCCTAAAATTGTTAGACTTCCAGAGGATTTAGATCCTGATGAGTATATTTTAAAATATGGTAAAGAAAAATTTAAATATGAAATAGATAATCCAGAAAGTTCAATTGAATTTTTGATGGATTTACATAAGCAAAATAAAAATTTGTCTGATATTGGTGATATCAGCAAATATATTAATGAGTCACTAGTTGATTTACTTATTGTTGAAGATGAAGTATTAGTTAATTTAACACTTAGAAAAATGTCAGATGAATATAAGGTAGATTATGATGTCCTAAAGAAAAAATATGAAGATCTAAAGAATAAAAACAAAAAAGAAGTGACTGTTACTAATTCTTCTGAAAAGAAAAAACTATCACAAATAGATATAGCTTCAAAAGAATTGCTTGCCTACATGTTAAACGATGAAAATGTTTTACAAGACGTTGAGGAAAGTGTTACGTTTTTTCCAAATGATACAATTAGATTGTTGGCTAATGAAATGATATATTATTATCATAAATATGGTAATTTAAATGTGGCAGACTTTATTAGTTATATTGCTTCAAATGAAGATGAATTAAATTTACTTAATGAATTAATGACAATGAAAGTAAATAATGAGAATAAAGAAGAAGCAGTTAATGATTATATAAAAGTTATTAATTCATATCCAATAAAAAGAAAAATGAATGAAATAAATAAAGAAATAATGAATGAAACAGATCCAATTAAACAAGCGAACATACTGAAAGAAAGTATGGCATTGAGAGGTGTAAATAATGATAGAAGAGATTAAAACTTATGAAGAAAGAAAGAAAGAATTAATAGAAAAAGGTAAGGAAGATGGATATATTACCTATGAACATCTAGCTACAGCCTTAAAAGG
>JAEEZV010000012.1 GCA_016291995.1 Caryophanales bacterium | reverse complement strand
TCTTTATATTTGGTTTCCACTTCATTTATAGAAAGCGGTAATGTATACTTTTGGCTATCTGTTACTCGTTTACTTATTAGCTTAAATGTATATCTCCAGCCATATAAATTAGCATCACTTTCTATTTCAGAATGCATGTAATTAGTGCGATATTCATCATAATTACTACTTGATAAATAATTTCTAAACAAATCTTGTCTTGCTGTATCAAACGTCATTAGTGATATACTACCTAATTCTTCATTATGATATTGCGAAGCATGTCTGGTTTCATGTGCTGAAGTCTGCATAAATTTGATGATTGATGGTATTTTACTATCAATTGTAAAATTATTATTAACTAATTCACGATTTATTCCAATAATACCAGTATTCCCATAACATATTCCATAATTATTACTGCTCATTTTATTGGTATCTAATTTATGCGTAATTAAATAATAATTTGGCATAGGTATATTTAGATCTTTAGATGCTAAATAACCAGTATATATTAATATATACTCTTTGGCAAAAAGATTATCGTTTGTTTCCATATTATTTAGTAAATAATTATATAATTTATCACATAACTTACCATCTTGGACATTGTTACATTTTATTTGATATAAAGCTATACGAATACTTTCTTTGGAAATAGTTTCGCCTTTTTTCTTGAAAGCACTAGTTAATTCATGTATAGCCTTATCTGACTCTCGTAATTTATATTCAGCGATTTTTCTTATTTGTTCGGCAGTAAAAAACTTAGCTGCAACTTCTTTATTAAACATTTTAGAGTCATAAGTAATTTCTGGCTTTTGCTTAAACAAATTATATAATAGTTCTCGGTACTTTGGGATAATTTGATCATTTCTTTTAGTAGGATCAAATAGTAATCCATCTATTATATAATCTTCAAAACCATCTAATAATGAAAAATCAGTGGCTTTGACATCTCTATTGGGATAATTTCTATTTAATCTTGCTACCAACTGAGTCATAACACCACGTTGATCATTCTCTGTAAAAACTTTAATAAGTCTATCTTTGCCATAAAAATCAATCATTTTTTTATTGATAGTAATAGCCATATTATACCTCTATTCTTTTTATGATATTTTATATGAATCTTCTAGAGAGAATTCAACGTTTTCATTTATCCAATTTTTTCTTGGTTCAACGGCATCTCCCATAAGGATGCTTACTCTTTTTTCAGCTAGAGCGGCATCAATTATATTTACTTTAACTAGACTTCTGTATCTTGGGTCCATTGTTGTATCACATAATTGATCGGCATTCATTTCACCAAGACCTTTATATCTTTGTATTTTATAATTTGTTTTACCATCGGTTAATTTTCTTAATTCTTCATCAGTCCATAGATAGGTATCTTTACCACCCATACTTAATTTATATAATGGTGGCATAGCAATAAACAATCTACCATCTTCGATTAATGGCTTCATATACCTATAGAAGAATGTTAATAGTAAGCACTGAATGTGGGCACCATCATCATCGGCATCGGTCATTATTATTACTTTACCATAATTACATTCTTTAATATCAAAATCATTACCAATACCAGCACCAATGGTATGAATTAGGGTATTTATTTCTTCATTTTTAAATATTTCATCTAGTTTAGCTTTTTCGGTATTAATTACTTTACCTCTAAGGGGAAGAATAGCTTGAGTTTTTCTATCTCGACCTTGTTTTGCAGAACCACCAGCAGAATCACCCTCGACAATAAATAATTCGCATTTATCTCTTTCTTTGCTTTGAGCTGGAGTAAGTTTACCAGATAATATCTTTTCAATCTTTTTATTATCTTTTCCTTTTCTGGTTTCTTCCCTAGCCTTTCTAGCGGCTTCTCTGGCTTCTTTACCTTTGATTGCTTTACTAACTATTTTGGTAGCAACAGCATTGTTTTCTTCCAAAAAGAACTTTAATTTTTCAGTTACAATGGCTTCCACAATAGTTCTTGCTACCGGTGTACCTAGTTTAGACTTAGTCTGTCCTTCAAATTGTAGAAGTGATTCAGGTATTTGAACTGATATAATAGCGGTTAAGCCTTCTCTTACATCGGATCCTTCGAATGTTTTATCTTTATTTTTAATAAAACCATTTTCTTTGGCATAATCATTTAAGACTTTGGTAATAGCTGTTTTAAAGCCTACTTCATGAGAACCACCATCAGGTGTCTTAACATTATTTACGAATGAGATAATATTCTCACTATAGCTATCAGTATATTGCATACCTACAGAGACATTTATTTTATCTTTAGTAGCTTCAAAACATAATACTTTGTGTAATGGTTCTTTTCCTTCGTTTAAATATTCACAAAAGGCAGATATACCATTTTCATAGCAATATTTTTCACTTCTATTTTCTATTTCATCTACTATTTCAATAGTAAGTCCATTAATAAGAAAGGCACATTCTTGCATTCTTTCACAGATTGTTGAATAGTTAAAAGTAGTCGTCTCAAAAATGGTTTTATCAGGTTTAAATCTTACGGTTGTACCAGTTCTTTGAGCAGTTCCGATTTTCTTTAATGGTACTTCAACATGACCACCATTACTGAATTTAATATAGTGTTCTTCTTTATCTCTACGAATAGTTACTTCCATCCATTCAGATAAGGCATTAACTACTGATGCACCTACACCATGAAGTCCACCGGATACTTTATATCCACCATCAGAGAATTTTCCACCAGCATGTAAAACTGTATATATTACTTCAGGTGTGCTTACTCCAGAAGAATGCATTCCAGTAGGAACGCCACGTCCTCTATCGCTTACTGATATAGATCCATCAGTATGCATAGTAATTTTGATATAGTCTCCATATCCATTTAGGGCTTCATCGACACAGTTATCGACGATTTCCCAAACAAGATGATGTAGTCCTCTTTTATCGGTACTACCAATATACATACCGGGCCTTTTTCGTACGGCTTCAAGTCCCTCTAATATTTTTATACTATTCTCATCATATTTTTCCATTGTATCACTCTCGCTATCATCATTTTAACATATCTTTCCTTATTTTTCAAACTACTTTACACTTTTATATGACATATT
Source organism: Caryophanales bacterium (assembly GCA_016291995.1). Lineage (GTDB taxonomy): Bacteria > Bacillota_I > Bacilli_A > RF39 > UBA660 > RUG705. Next base: position 1,960 of record JAEEZV010000012.1, on the reverse strand, counting down.
AAAAGCAAGTTATACGATAACTTGCCTTTTATCTTGTTTTTTTCTTAACGCCTTGATGCTCTTCGATCTCGCTTGCTATTTCTGGAGATAAGAATTCAGATAATTCTAAATCTGCGATAGAACCATTTCTGGTATATTCGATTATCTTTCTTGCTTCATCAAAGACATGTTTCATTTCATATCCATCTACTTTTGTAGCAGGATTAACAATTATTTCATAATCAGGAAAATATTTTTTAAATGTTAGAAAGGTCCTTCTGCAGTGAAATGAGTTGGTAATCAATAATAGCCTTTTGGTTCTTTTTATTCTGGCTCCTTCGGGAACTATTTCTTTACTATCACGTAGATATAATTTTTCTAATAATTCTCTAGTATACATTGCATTTTCAGGAGTTGTTTTAGACATTCTTTCGTAGTAGACATTTATACCATATTTAGGATTTAAAACAGGCATTTTTTCAGCAATGGTTGCTTCATCAGTATTTAATTTTACCATTTTATATAATTCCTCAAATGGAAAATGTAATTCGCCAACATTCTTTTTAAAATCATCAGAATTATAATATTTTCTCATTTCTTCATATGTTTTAAATTTTGGATGAGTAAAATAATATTTTTTAATATAGTCTAGATAGATATCTTCTTTACTTTTATCAGATTTCATTAGTCTTTGCCATCCTGGACCACCAGATATAATTATGGCATTACTATAACCACTTTCATATAATACAACAGCTTTGCGGATTCTACTATGAAGGGGTCTTGGGGAACAACCTAAAACGATAATTGCTTCACAGATATCTTTTTCTTTGGCATACGCTCCCATATGATCAGTTATACCACTCATGATTAGATTTAGTTTGTCTTCATCAGTAAGTAAATCATAATTTAATTCTGATACTCTCATCTATACCACCTATTATAATTATACATTATTTATTTTTTAAATCAAGTTATTCGCTACGAAGAGCTTCAACTGGGTCACGTTTTGAAGCGGCTCTGGCTGGTATTAAACCACCTATTAAAGTAAGAATGATACTTAGGACTACTAATACAAGAGCATTATTAATAGCCAACATAGCTCTTAGTGGAATATTACCGGTATAATGATGTAATACAGCATTGATGATTGGAATTAGGATATAAGATATACCAATACCAAACATACCTGATAATAGACCGATAATAAAGGTTTCAGCATTAAATATTGATGAAATATTACGTTTACTTGCTCCAATACTTCTTAAGATACCTATTTCTTTTGTTCTTTCATATACTGAAATATAAGTAATTATACCAATCATTATGGAAGATACGACTAAAGAAATTGAGACAAAAGCTATTAAAACGTAACTAACAGCATTGACAATTGTCTTAACAGAATTCATTAGAATACCTGTCGTATCAGAATAATTAATTACTTTGTCTTCATTACCAAGTTTTTCCATTCTTTTATTATATTTATCAATAAATGATAAGAAATGTTCTTTTCCATCGAAACTATTAAAATAGAATGAGATAAAGGTTGGTTCTTCTTTATCTTGATAGCCTAAACTAATTAGATTATTCTTTTCAGTTGTTTCTTTGTTACTCATCATAGCATTTACTACTCTAGCTAGTTCATCTTCACTAAAGTTAAGCTTGAAAGCGGAAGCTATTTTATCTTCATCGACACTAAATGAAGAAGAAAAACTACTAGTAATATCGGATACTATTTCCGTTACTTTAGAAATAATATCACTTTTCATTTTAGCTTCTGTCATACCTTTAGACATTTCATCTGATACAGCTAGGATATTGGTGTTGCTTAGATAAGCACTAATAGCCCCTTCTTTGATCATATTTATCATGGTCTCTGGTATTTCTCCACCTTCAGGAATAGATGAAGACATACTTGTATATGCAGACTTTATAGCTTCTACAAAACCAGTAAGTAAGCCATTATAAACTGTTTTAAATG
>JAEEZV010000011.1 GCA_016291995.1 Caryophanales bacterium | reverse complement strand
TCTAAAACAGTAAAGATATCTAATAGTTTTTCACTAAATTCTTTTTGTTTCATAATAGATCCAGGTCTTTGAACATAGTAGTATAATCCTTCTTCGACAAAGCCAATCTTTTTAGTTAAATTAACTAATTTGGGAGTAAATTCTAAATCTTCGTAATAGATTCCTTTTTTAAATTTACAATCTTTAAATAATTTCTTACTATATAATCTTGTACAAGCCATTGGATGAGCTAATAAATAAGATAAGACAGCATCTTCAGTATAGTGTAAATTAGATTTTACTAATACTTCTTTATCAGGATAAACATTAATGCTATCACAAACGACAATATCTAGTTTTTTTGAAATAGCTTCTTTATATAGTTTTTCTAACATTGTCTTATCGATATAATCATCACTATCAATAAAGGCTAAGTAATCGCCTTTTGATTTAGCTATTCCATAATTTCTAGCGTCTGATAAGCCACCATTTGGTTTTTTATAATAAGAGATATTTTTATATTTTTGGACATATTTTTTAGCAATACTCTCACTATTATCTGGTGAGCCATCGTTTACAACGATTATTTCAATATCTTTAAGTGTTTGATTAACTAGAGAATCGAGACATTTTGCCAAATACTCTTCTACATTGTATACTGGTACAATTACACTAACTTTAACCATTATTTATTCACCCTTCCTATACACAAAGTCATTCCTAAGATTAACATGGGATTGACCCATCCGAATAGATGACCTGAGAAATAACATGCTACCAGTCCAAAGAATGCAGGAACTAGTAGAATGCAAAAGCTATAATTAAAGTATTTTCCATCAAATATTTTTAAAATATTGTAGATGAAGAAAAATATATAAATTAAAACTAATAGTATTATACCAAATATACCAAATAAATAATACTGATAGACATAGTCTCTTTCCATGTCTAAGATATTAGAAGTAAATCCAATACCAAAGAGATTATCTAGTTTATTACTATTTCTAGCGACGATTCTTTTGGTAATATTATGTTTTAAATCACGATAATTATTGTTTAGTTTTCGATCGCGCAAAGCCATTGTTACCCAGAAATATTTATCATTTTCAATTGGATATAATTCATAAAATACGCTATCTATTTTAAATACTGATTGATATGTCGTAAGTAATTCGACAAGTTCATTGGTATCCATTTCAATATTTACTCTATCACGAATCGCCTTTGCTTCTTCTTCAGTCATATTGTTTTCATAATTACCTAAATCAGAACGATGAATATAATATTGTCTAAATGGAGATACCCATAATATTCCAAATAAAATAATAATACTTAATACTTGATAAATAAGATATTTCTTTTTGAGTTTGTCTCTTTTTAAAATGACAAAGAAGAAATACATGACCATTGTTCCAAGTAGTCCTGCAAATACTCCAATAGCAGCAACTTTGGTACCAATAATAATCATCGCCATTCCTTGAATTAGAATTAGAAGAAAGCTTTTAAAATCTTGTTTCAAATACAAGTTATAAGCATTTAATGGTAACAACATAAAAAGGATGATAGATATTTGATTAGCTGATGAGAATAATCCAACTGTAAGTAATTTTTTATATCCTGACGTGGTATTAAAAATATCTATGAAACTACTATTGTTAATAACATATGGATGTAATTCATCAGCATATGTTCCATAAGAAAATCTAAATATATTTAATAGTACTATTTCTGAAGAAATAAAAATAATGAGATATTTTACTATTCCATAATAGTATTTTTTATTAAAGATATCTTTATTTTCAAATAAAGTAATTATAAGTAAGATCGGTAATAGATATATTCTTATAATATAATAAGTTTCTACCAACCAATTATGAGTTGCCAAAGGCAGTAATGAAATATCAAATTTATAAGTATTATAGACATGAATTCCAATGTATAATGCTACGAAAAGGAAAAAAACTCCTAAAAATTTTAAATGTTTTTTCTTCATTTTGGGAATCGTTATACAGAAAGGAATTCCAATTAGTAATAAATTAATAAATTCAATTATAGATATATTAAATATTTCAACATCTACGATCCATGTTGCTCTAATCATATCCATAATTGGAAGTAAGATAAATAATGTAGTTATTAAAAATTTAACAATTTTTCCCTTTCTTGTCATCATGATCACCCTTTATATCAAAGCAGAGAATACATTCTCCATGTCCAACGCGTTCTTCTTGTGGAGGTAACTTCATATAGTCTCCATAATATGAACGCAAGAATTTATCACTTTCTTTAGGACATAAAAAATTATATTTTTCGAATGGTAATGTGATTGTTTCATCAAACCATTCTTTGTTATATTTATATTTTGTTCCTTCATCTGTAACATAATAATATTTACTATTACTATTATATTTACATAGATAATTAATATTATTATTAGCTATTTTATTTCTAATGAACTGAGGTATTATTTTAAATAGTTTAAATAATAGTTTACCTGCTTTACCATAAGAATTATAAAATTTATTATCTTTAAGATTACATGCTAATAATAGTTTTGTAATTAAGAATTTTCGATCTATTTTTTTCTTATCCTTTTCATCAGGATAATCTAACAATGGAAATATATCTATAAAAATACCTTGATGAACATCATTCTTTTCCCATCCTTTTTCAACAAAAATAGTATTATTTAATCTTATTTTATTCCAAAATAAATAATAATTTTTATCTGTTTCTATGGATTGAAAGAAATATTTATCATCTTTGTTTTCTTTTAGTATTTCACATAATTTTAAATAATCACTAGATTTCATACATACATCAACATCATCGTCCCATGGAATAAATCCTTTATGTCTCATGGCACCAATTAAGGAACCGTATGCTAAAAAATATTCTAGATTATTATCTTTACATATTTTATCAAAATGCTTTAAAATATCTAATTCATATTCTTGTAACTCTTTTAAATATTTGTTTTTATCAATATATTCCATAATATCTCCTTATCTGTAAAAGTCTTCAATTTCTTTAATTGTTTTAATTCCATATAACTGTGGAATTGTTAGTCCTTGGGCATCTTTACCTAAAGTATTATTCTCAAGATCAATATAATTTTTATTGGTAATATTTTGATACCAACGAATAATTTTATCAATATTTCTAGTTTTAACATTACAAATCATAGCAAATGATTTTATGATTATTAAGCCATATGGAATATCAGCCATAAAATAACGGCTTTCGAAATCAGGAATATAACCTTTACCAGTATATACGCTTGGAGTATCTATTCCTTTAAAACTCTTTATTGAATGAATCTTATTAGTCATTTCTTGGTAATTAATTGATTCATAATGTTCAAGTAATGGTCTAATCTGAGTTGTATCCAAACTGATCTTTTTTAATATGTTATGTAATTCATTATCACAAGCAATAAGTGTCTTTGAGGCCATATCCGTCCATTCTTCATATAATTTAGGAATGCATCTATATTCTTTACCATTCTCATAATCTTTAAAAATGGAATACAAACGTGATGGATGTAATATCGGATTAGATGGGGTCAATGTGACACTTAAATAATTTGGTAATGGATGTGTGGCAATATCAAATAATTCAGCAAAAAGTTTACTTATTTCTTTAGCTTTACTGCTTGGAATTGTTCCTAAATAGATATCTTTTCTCTTACCTGATGTTACAACGTATTTACCATATTCTTTTAGTCTGACAACTGAGCAAATTCTTTGTGTACCAAAAATTACACAATCTTTTTTAATTAATGGTTTACAAATGAATTCCATTCCACCAGTTCCAGGATAGAAACCGATAATTGTGCCATTTTTTATATGTTTAATTGTCTTTTCTAACAACGGTTTAATTGCATGAGGAGGCATTGTAATAAATATCATATCGGCATCTTT
>JAEEZV010000083.1 GCA_016291995.1 Caryophanales bacterium | reverse complement strand
TATACACTTACACTTAATGATGAAACAAAATTTAAGGTAACATCGACACATGGTCTTTATATTAGGCGTAATGGTGAAACTAAATGGTTAAGAACTAGAGATGTTAAAATTGGTGACTATTTAAGATATTCTGATGGAACTTATCATAAAATAGTTAAACTTAGTCATAAGGAATTAACTTCTACGGTATATAATCTTACGGTAGATAACACGCATACATTCTATGTAGGATATAAAGAAGTATTAGTTCATAATATTAGTCAGGAAAATGATAAATTGTAGGCATAATGAGGTGGTATCATGAAAAAAACTAAATTAATATATATATTATTAGCACTCATTAATATTTCGTTAATAACATTCTTAATATTGAAATTTGTAGGTAATAATAACCAAAATGAGATTGGTAATGAAAATAATACTATTTCTTCAGATGGAGATAATAATCCATCTGAAGATATGGTTGTAACCTATAAAAAATTTACACTAACAATTCCTAGTAATATTAAATATGAAGAAGAGGGTATGTATATTTTTACACTTAACGGAGATACTTTTGATGCGACTGTTGAGATATTTGTTATGGATGTAGATGATATATACGAAAATAAGGACGCATTTTTTGAAGAGTTAATCAATGAAGACTACAAAGTAGATGGCGAGGAATTACTAAATACATCATATGGAAAAGCCTTGACATATAAATCTACGGATGAGAATAATAAGAAGTTGTATGGCTACTATAAATTATTTAATCCATATTTTTGTGAAATAATACTGCATAATAGCGATAATAGTTTTGATACTGCTAATTTAGAATATGTTATGAAAATTTTATCAAGTTATCAATATGATAATGAAACTACAGAACGTTATTATTATCATAGAGTAACACTTAATAAATAAAAAAATAGGAATTTATATTCCTATTTTTATTTAGTGATGTAAAATACTTGTTAAAAGTTATAAAATATGTTAATATATTATTAGTTTTGAAAGGCGATAATATTAGAAGTAGTAATAAATGATTGTATTTAGAGAGAATACGGATGGTGAAAGTATTTTACAGGAGTTTATGAACTTGTCTAATTAGCTGATATCCGCAGAAATGCGTTAAAGTTTTAAGTGTATAACATAAGTTATAAACAAAGGTGGTACCGCGATAATTCGTCCTTTGATTTATAACTTTTTTATTTTAAGGAGGATATTATGTATAATTTTACAAAGATTGAAAAGAAATGGCAGAAGTATTGGGAAGATAATAAGACATTTAAGACGGATGCTTGGGATTTTTCTAAGCCTAAGTTTTATGCTCTTGATATGTTTCCATATCCATCTGGGGTAGGTCTTCATGCTGGACATCCTGAAGGATATACGGCTACGGATGTTGTATGTCGTATGAAAAGAATGCAAGGATATAATGTACTTCATCCAATGGGGTATGATTCATTTGGATTACCTGCTGAACAATATGCGGTAGAAACTGGTAATCATCCAGCAATATTTACAAATGAGAATATTAAAACATTTAGATCACAATTAAAATCGCTTGGCTTTTCATATGATTGGGATAGGGAAATATCAACATCTGATCCAGAATATTATAAATGGACACAATGGATTTTTAAAAGGTTGTTTGAAGATGGATATGCAAAATATATCGATATGCCAGTTAATTGGTGTGAAGAATTAGGAACAGTTCTTTCTAATGATGAAGTAATAGATGGTAAGAGTGAACGTGGCGGATATCCTGTTGTTAGAAAAAATATGAAGCAATGGGTAATTGATATACCTAAATATGCAGAAAAACTATTATCTGGTTTAGATGAACTTGATTGGCCTGAATCGACTAAAGAAATTCAAAGAAACTGGATTGGTAAATCAACAGGTGTCGAAGTAAAATTTGATATTGTTGGTGGAGGATCATTTAAAATATATACAACTTGTATTGAGACAATATATGGTATTACATTTATGGTTTTGGCACCAGAGAATCCTCTTGTAGATGAATTAAAAGATAGGATTAAGAACTGGGATGAAGTAGTTAAATATCGTGAAGAGGCTGCTAAAAAATCAGATATTGATAGAACAGAATTAAATAAAGATAAAAATGGCGTTATTCTTGATGGAATATATGCAATAAATCCAGTTAATGGTAGAGAAGTGCCAATATACTTAGGAGATTTTGTATTAGCAAGTTATGGTACTGGAGCTGTTATGGCTGTTCCATCACATGATGAGAGAGACTTTGAATATGCGGTTAAATATGATATACCAATGATTCAAGTAATCGATGGAAGAGATACTAAAGATGCAGCATTTGAAAAAGCAGATTATTTAGGTAAAGGTTGTAGACTTATAAATAGTCAAGAGTTTGATGGCCTTACTGTCGAAGAAGCTAAGGTGGCAATTACTAAGAAATTGGTAGACATGGGTGTAGCAGAAGAAAAAACTAATTATAGGATTAGGGAATGGATTTTTGCTCGTCAAAGATATTGGGGAGAACCAGTACCAATCATTCATCTTGAAGATGGTAATAGTATTGCATTATCTGATGAAGAATTGCCTTTAATTCTTCCTACATTAGATGATTATAAAGGAAGAAATGGAAAGGCTCCACTTGAAAATGCTACAGATTGGGTAAATGTAACTGTTGATGGTAAAAAAGGAAGAAGAGAGACATCGACGATGCCTGGATCAGCTGGTTCAAGTTGGTATTTCTTAAGATATATTGATCCACATAATGACAAGTGTTTTGCAGATCCCAAATTACTTGAACACTGGATGCCGGTAGATTTATATATTGGTGGAGCAGAACATGCAGTGGGACATTTATTATATTCTAGAATGTGGAATGAATATTTATATGATAAAGGATTAGTACCGGTTGCTGAACCATTTAAGAAATTAGTTCATCAAGGTATGATTTTGGGTTCTAATGGTCTTAAAATGGGAAAGAGATTTCCTAAATATTGTATTAATCCAACGGATATTATATCTGATTACGGTGCTGATACATTAAGATTATATGAAATGTTTATGGGACCAATTGATGCCGATAAACCTTGGAATGATGATGCGGTTGTTGGCGCTAAGAAATTTATTGATAGGGTATATAGACTTTATACTGAAAGTAATTTAATATCTGATAGTGAAAATAAGAACTTAGAGAAGGTATATCATCAAACAGTTAAAAAAGTAACTAATGATTATGAAACTGTAAATATTAATACAGCTATTTCACAGATGATGATTTTTATTAATGCGGTAGCAAAGGAAAAGGTATTTCCAAGAGAATATGCAGAAGGATTTATTAAATTATTAAATCCACTTTGTCCACATGTAACGGAAGAAATTTGGGAGATACTTGGACATGATAATACGATTGCTTATGAAGAGTGGCCAAAGTATGATGAATCTAAATTAACTGAAGATACGATAACAATTGCTGTTCAAGTAAATGGTAAGGTTAGAGATACGATTACTATTGGTACTGATGAATCAGAAGAAGATGTAAAAGCTAAAGCGTTAGAATGCGAGAATGTTAAAAGACATCTTGATGGACTTGAAATAGTTAAGATAATGGTTATAAAGGGTAAGATAGTTACTATCGTAGCAAAATAAAAAGGACTTAGTCCTTTTTATTATGGTGTATCGACATATGTATCATTTAAACATCTAATACAACAAATACAATCTAGATTAATTGTAAAGAAAGAATTCGTAGCGGTATATGTATCATCAGTTAATGTTAATACTCTAAATGTAGCACAGCAATTATCTAGTTTTTCTAATCTAAAAATAGTTCCTGTAGTAGTTTCAGCTGGATCTCTACTTATAGGCATTGCAAGTGGTGTACTACCTCCAGAGCATGTATATAAAACTACGGGTCTAGTATTAAAAAATGATGTTGCTCCTTGACCTAAAAATCCTCTATCACAAGTTTCTAAACAAGTATCATTTTGACAAGCACCTTGTTGAAGTAATAAAATGACTTTTAAAATATCACAAATACAGTTATGTGAATTTGTTTCATTGTTATTACACATAAAATCCACTCCTTTATTACACTATAAGATATGTTTAAAATAGTAAAAAATACATTATTAAAACCTAATTGACATATATTTTATTATGAAAATATTAAGTATTATTTGGTATATAGCAAGTATTTTAATTTTGTATTTAGCTTTTAGGGGGACTATTAGATATAGATTTATTAATTTAAATATTAAAAATATATTTGGTAGTATTAAATCTAAAAGTAAGAATAATATTAAACCACTATCTAGTTTATGTATATCTTTAGCAGCTAAAATAGGAGTTGGTAGTTTATCTGGAATAGGTCTTGCCATATATTACGGGGGAATAGGTACAATATTTTGGTTGATGATAGTAAGTGTATTTATATCAATAAATACATATATTGAAACTATAACGGGAATGAAATACCGGGAAAAAGTTGATAATAAATATTATGGGGGACCAAGTTACTATATTAGAAAATGTTTAGGCAATAAGATATTAAGTATTATATATAGTATTTTGATTATTATATCTTATGGTTTACTGTTTTTATCAATTCAAGTTAATACAATTGTTACGGTAACTACCAATATGAATATAGGAAGTTATTATGTAGTTATTATTTTAATGATAACAATAATGATAATTATTAGGAAAGGTATTAAATCAATTACAAGGGTAAATAGTTTTCTAGTACCGATAATGCTTCTTTTTTATTTTGGTATTGGAATATACATTATTATTTTAAATTATCATATTATACCTAAAATATTATTGGATATGATAAGGGAAGCATTCAATATAAGAAGTATTATTCCAATATTTTTATTAGGGATGCAAAGAGCAATATTTATTACTGAATCATCTGTTGGAACTAGTGCAATATCAGCAAGTAGTTGTGATAATGAACCAGATAAACAAGCTATGTTAGAGGTATTAGGAATATACATAAC
>JAEEZV010000082.1 GCA_016291995.1 Caryophanales bacterium | reverse complement strand
TTTTATGTTACATAGGTATTATGGAAGTAAAATATTCCCTATTCTTAGGAATATCAACATATATCATTGGATTAGCAATAACAGTAATACATATAATTTTTATAAATTATATAGTAAGTGGTAAGAAGGTGATAAAATGAGGAATCTAATTCTTATCGTTTCAGAAGTATTAATTTGTTATATTTTGATGCTAATATTATCTAAAAAGTATAAAACAGATGGATTATATGTATATGGTATAATTGCTACATTTATTTCTTGTATTATGAGTCTTAAAAAAATAGAAATGATTAGTGTCAGTGTACCAATTGGTTTTGGAGTAACAACATCACTAATTATTGCAGGTAATATAATTACTCAGAAAAGAGGACCTGAAGAACTAAAAACATATTTAGCTTTAATACTAGTAACTGTCTTAGTAAGTTGTTGCTTTTGTAATCTATCAGGCTTAATGGAAAGTAGTAATTACAATTTATATGCAAATAAATCATATGATAGCATCTTTGCATACAATTTAAGAATATATTTAGCTTTACTTGTTTCGTTACTTTTATCAACATGGATTAGTTCAAAATTATATTATTTATTAAAAAGATTACAAAATAAGATAATTTTAAGTAATATTTTTTCAATCATAATTGTTGAAGTAATAGAAAATACTGTATTTATCTTAGGTGCTTATCTATTTGAATATAAAGCCATGGATATTATATTATGTTTAATATTTAGATATACCATAAAAACAATAATTGGACTAATTGGTACCATACCAATATATATAGCAAGTAAGCAAAGTTAATAAGGAAGTGATTTTATGAGAACAAGAAAAAAAGAATTAGTTAGCGATGAACTAAAACCATTTGTAGGTAGAATTATAAGGGAGAATAGAAATAAGTATAATTATTCGTTAGAAGATTTATCCGTTGCCTTGAATCATCAAAAAAACAGACAAACACTACACAAGTATGAAACAGGATTACTAAATATTCCATATGATATTTTCTTTGAAATATGCAATATATTTAATATTGATACATCAATTTTAAATGATATTGAAATAAGTAATGAAGAAAAGGAAATATTAGAAAACAAATTTGTTAAGAATTATGTTAATGATTCAAGAGTAGATAAAAACTTAACTGTTCAAGCTGAAAAAATAATTAATACCTATAAAAATGCTAATTATGAACCATTAATAGGAAAATCAGAATTATCTGTTAAAATATTAGATGATTCAATGAGCCCATTCTATCTAAAAAATGATCACATCTATTTTGAGAAGAAAGAAGATTATAAAAACGGAGACGATATAGTTATTGCTACTAAAGCAAATATCTTATCTGTAAGAAAATTATATAAATATCCAAAAGGAATCATTCTTCAAGCTATGAATCCAAAATATCCAAGTTTAAATGTTAATATTATGTCTACGGATATGATACTAGGTAAAGTCACTGCCATACATAGAGAGATAAAATAAAAAAACAACTTTATAGTTGTTTTTTTCTATTTATAAAAGACTAGTTTAGAGCATCTTTTAATTTGTTTCCAGCTTTGAAACCAGGAACTACACGTGCAGCAATTTTAACTGCAGCACCAGTTTGTGGATTTCTACCAGTTCTAGCTGCTCTCTTTTTAGCAGAGAATGTTCCAAATCCTACTAATGTAACTTTACCTTCCTTTTTTAATCCTTTTGTAACACCAGCTAATACAGCATCTAATGCACGAGCAGCATCAGCTTTAGTTAAGTGAGCATTTTCAGCAACATAATCTACTAAATTTGCTTTTGTCATTTTAAATTACCTCCGTTTTCTTATTTAAGCATACGATATCTATGCTTACAACAATACAATACCACGAAAAAGCCTTAAAATCAAGACTTTAAGTAAAAAAATGGCCTTATTTCAAGCCATTTTTTCATTTTGTTTACACTATTTGTCTATTATAATACGATAGCAATCATCGTTGAACTACCCTTATTAATTATTTTGGTTAGTGTTTGGCATAGTTTATATCTTATATTATCGGGCATCATTGCTAGTTTTGCTTGTATTCCTTCTTGTACAATTACATCCAAACTTCTTCCAAAAATCTCGCTTTTCCAAATATCATTACTTTTGTTATTATCAGTTAAACTATTAATTAACTCTTTACTTTGCATCTCACTTCCAATAATAGGTTCAAATGTTGATTCAACATCTACCTTAATCATATGTATTGAAGGGGCCTTAGCCTTTAACTTGACTCCGTATCTGCTTCCCTGCTTAATTATCTCTGGTTTCTCTAATTTCATATCTGCCAAAGTTGGAGATGCAATTCCATATCCCGTTTGTTTAACTGTCCTAAGAGCACTTTTCACTTGATCATATTCTTTCTTTGTTTCATTAAAATCCTGAAACAAATTTAGTAAATCAGCCTTAGAACTAATATCTACATTAACTATCTCTTTTAATACTGTATTATAAAGATTATCTGGAGTGGTCAAATTAATTGTAACTTCACCTGTAGATGTATCTACATCCGATAAATATGCTTTTTCAATCATCTCACTATCGCTAAAATAGTTAGTAATTCTTTCAACATCTCTAATTTTATCTATATCAGTAACGCTCTCTTTAATCTTATTGATATATTCTTTTTTTAAATAATGGTTAGGATTTAATATTGAAATCCAATCAGGAATATTAAACTTAACTTCTACAACAGGAAATTCATATAATGCCTCTCTGAGTATATTATACATATCGC
>JAEEZV010000001.1 GCA_016291995.1 Caryophanales bacterium | reverse complement strand
ATCAGGATAAACTGCAATAATTGTTTGTAAATCACCAGTTTTGTGTCCTACCCAAGTATATGATCTTGGTTCTGGATCATATACATATGATTTAGGTATTTCAGCTACCGTTGATATTTCAACACCAAATTCTGTTGATCCTACGCTAACATTTTTTGTAGGAACCTTTACTAAAAACTTTTCACCAATAGAAAACTCTGTTTTTTCGTTTCCATTAACGTCAGTTAAAATAGTTCCTTCTGGTGCATCCACTAATTCAACCATATACGTTTTAACAGAATCCTTACCATCACCCTTTACTACTGCCTTTATTGGCTCACTTACATAATATTCATCGGTACTAGAACCCTTAAGCTTTGTACTATTGATTGATGCTGTAAGTGTTGGAGTAACAGTTTGATAATTCTTAGCTGTATCTACTAATTGTAATATTTTATCTAATAATTCATTAGGTTTTCCGTCATAAGTACGAGTTTCAAAATCTGCTTTTTCAAATCCTTCAAATATAGGATCTGTTGGCATCTTATATCCTTCTTTAATATACCAAATTGCCGTAGCAGTTATAAAATAGTCTGTATATGTTTTTCCTGTAATGCTTTTATATGGATAACCATTTAAAAGTACTGCATTGTATATTGGATCTGCTGCACCCTTATATACATAATTAGCTGTATCCTCATCATGAACCATCAATCTATTATACTCAATACAATATACAACTTTACCATCAGTATTTTGTTTAAAACGTGTTGGTGAAGTTGTTGGAAATACTGATTCAGTTGGCGTTGAGTACAAATCCTTCGCAGATATTACAAAATTATCAGGCGGAGCCGCCCATACAGTTGAAGCAAATACTAAACTTACTAAAAATGTAAAAAATATTTTTTTCATAAAACACCTCTTTATTTTCACTTTAATAATATCATCTATTTATTAGTATGGCAAGCCTTTTCTCATTATATTTATTATAGTTTACACTTTTTACATAATAAAAAGAGCCTAAAGCTCTTATAGTTTTATTCTTTCTTCAATATAATTTACTACTTCACTAACTGGTAAAGTTATCTGTTCCATTGTATCTCTATCCCTTATAGTTACTGTATTATTATTAAGTGTATCATCATCAATTGTTATAGAAAATGGTGTACCAATCGCATCTTGTCTACGATATCTTTTACCAATAGATCCAGTTTCATCATAACTCGTCATAAAGCATTTATTTAACATTTCATATACTTCCATAGCCTTCTCACTATGGTATTTTTTGACAAGTGGTAAAACACTACATTTATATGGTGCTAAATATGGATGCAATTTCATTACTTCACGTATATCGCCTTTTTCTAATTCTTCCTTATGATATGCATTAAATAGTACTGCCAAAACTGTTCTATCAAGTCCATATGTCGATTCAACAATATATGGAATAAATTTTTCATTGGTATCTGGATCAATATATTCTTGTTTTACACCTGAATATTCTTGATGGCGAGTTAAATCAAAATTAGTTCTATTATGCGTACCATTGACTTCACCCCAACCAAATGGGAATAAATATTCAATATCACACGCTGCTTTAGCATAATGTGCTAATTTTTCATGATCATGATATCTTAATTTCTCCTCAGGTATTCCAAGAGCCAGATAAAACTTCTTACCATAATCCTTGAAATATTCATATAATTTCATATCATCCCCTTCTTTACAAAAAGTTTGATACTCCATTTGTTCAA
Organism: Caryophanales bacterium; assembly: GCA_016291995.1. GTDB lineage: Bacteria > Bacillota_I > Bacilli_A > RF39 > UBA660 > RUG705. The sequence goes on along the minus strand of JAEEZV010000001.1, from coordinate 26,247 downwards.
ATTCAATTGTTCTAAATGTAAAATTACCTGGTGTTATTTCATTTCTAAATGCCTTACCAATTTGACCTATACTAAAAGGTAACTTTGCTCTCATACTTCTTTGAACATTAAGAAAATTAACATACTCACCTTGTGCATTTTCCGGTCTTAAATAAACAACATTTTTACTATCATTAGTAACACCACGATATGTTTGAAACATCAAATTAAATTCTCTAATATCCGTAAAATTAGACTTTCCACACTTAGGGCATGGTACTTTATTATCTTTTAAGTATTTCATCATCTCTTCTTTACTCATGGCATCTCCGATAGATGAATTAGTATAATCATTAATTAAATTATCTACCCTATGTCTTGTCTTACATTCCTTACAATCGACAAGTGGATCTGAAAAACTAGCAACATGTCCAGACGCCTCCCATACTCTCGGATGCATCAAAATATCTGCATCTACTTCAAATGCATTTTTTCTCTCTTGAATAAACTTTTGTCTCCAAGCATCCTTAATATTGTTTTTAAGTCTACTTCCTAACGGACCATAATCCCAAGTATTTGCAAGTCCACCATATATTTCACTTCCTTGGAATATAAATCCATATTGTTTACAGTAGTTAACCATATCCTGCATTGTAATTTGATTTTCTTCTTTCATTTTTATCCCTTCCTTAAATAAAAAGATTCCTAAGACATAAAGACGACAATAGCCGCGGTTCCACTTTATTTATTCCTAAGAATCCCTCAAAGTATACTGCTGATAGGTTTCCAAGCCCGTCTTCGCACTTATGACTAAATTATAGCACGTTTATTTTAATTTTACAACAGAAAAAGGACGACTAATCGCCCTTTGCTTTTTCTTTATCAAAATCATCTGCATTAATAGTTAATAAATAAATTGTTTCATTATGTGCAATATAGAAATAACACTTTTGATGTTTTGCAATTACATAATACATTATTGGTAATTGTAAGTTATCGTGAATATCTAATAACTCAGTAAACTTATTGATTGTAATTATTTGCTTATTTTCAAATGATAGTAATGTACCAGTTTCAGCAATCAATCTATCATATTCTCTTAATATCTTATTAACATATTTATCGTAATTATTCTTTTTTGGAGCTGTTGAATATAGCATTCTCATAATCTTAATTAAGATTATTAATGATATTATAACTAAGACAATAGCTGCTCCTAAATAAACAACATTGCCAATAGCAACACTCTCTGCCTTAACGATTGTACTAGCTTCGTTGATAGCTTTATAATCAAGACTAATATCAACAGCTTTTTCAGATAGCGGAATAACAAAATTCATCGTATTATTACTATCTTTTACAATATCGTTTTCAACACCGCTAGTTTTATCGACTAACATATAAACAGTAAGTGTACTAACTGTATCAATTCCATATGAATTCTTAAATCTATTAGCTAAAGAATTATAATATACATAATCTATATCAATGACTTCATTGATTATCTGATAATCTTTATTCTCCATTGATACTTTCTTTTCATCTAATAGAACATATGATTTTTTATAATATGATTTTGTGCCATCGGCATTAGTAATACTAAGTTTTCCGACAATACTATATGTAAAATTCAAATTTTCTTTTGCTTCTGTCTCAAACATGTATTTGAAATCTAATTCAATCTTTTTAATCAAATTAGCAACATATAAGTTAACATCGCCTTTTTCAAGATATTCTTTATCATAGAAATCATTATCAAACAAGTATACTTTATATTCAATATCACTTTTTTCAGTATATTTAACAACTTCGCTCTCATCATATGAAAGAGAATTTTTTAAAAGGACGATGCCAGCAACTAATAGTACTAAAAATAACAAAACATAAAATACTACTTTTCCGCCAATATTAACTTTTTTCTTGTTCTTTGACTCTTCTGAAACAACTTTAGGTTTATCTTTGGTAGTATTTTTAGCCACTGCAGATTTAGTTTTGCTATTTGCCATATTGCACCTCCTTTTTTCTTCTTTTATTTACTCTTTATTTATGCATTTTATTTAACCATACTGTTGGTAATCCAATATATGGAATTTTAAAATTTACTGTTCCAATTATCGTCTCTGGATATATGATGTAATTATCGACATCATTATTGGCATCACCTTTAGTATAGAAATAATAATCATCATCTACTTTTAAGATATCTACCAAGCGGTGAACTACGATTATATTATCATATCTATATGCAATAACCTCTCCCACTTTTAAATCCTTATAATCCATTTTTTTATCTACGATTACTATATCGCCAGCATAAATAGCTGGGGTCATACTACCAGTAGCAATAGCTACTGCATAAAATCTAAAATAACCAGACACTAAGTATACAAGTACTATAGTAATCACACCGACAATCGGTAAACCAACATCAAATTTTTTCTCATCACTAAGTGGTACATTTCTACTTCTTCGCTCATAAAACGAATAAATATTATATGCAAGAACTGGTGGAAACAAGAATTTAATCATTGCGCCAATATAAATACCTGTATCTGGCACTATTGGTAATAATACACCATATAAGTTAGCAACCAGTAACCAATAAATATTTGGCTTATAACCTACCTTCTTACAAATAAATGTACATACGACATTATTACTAACAGCCGGAAGCAAAGTTAATGCTAAAAACATAAATGCATTGTATCCGCTTTCAATAATTGTACTATTTATATCATTTGTAATATCAAATATTATAAACATAATACAAGATAAAACAATAAGCATTTTATTATTACCAGATTTAGTTAAAATATGATACCTAAGATATTCTTTTAATACAATTATTAAAACATAAGGAATTATTAATCTCGTAAATCCATAAACAGAATAATAATTTGTCGTTCTTACGAATCCTACGACAAGTCCTAACAAATAATATATAATAAATGCCGTTAAATATATGATCGTAATATTTACAAAAATATCTTTTATATATCTACTTTTATCTTTTTCAAATCCAAATAATAGTTTGAATACTATAAGTAATATAAATAATAACGCTATCGTAAAATAGTAATTTTTTAATATACTTATTATAAAACTATTTAGAAGTAAGACAAAAGTTAGAACAATCATGAATGCTAGCAGCTTTTTATAACTTTTTTTCATATCTTCCTCCAAATAATCTTATTTAAATATATTAAGGGCGAAGTAGCATGTGCTACCACGCCTTTAATATACTATTTACTCTAATTATGCAGTTTCATAAATCAAGTTCATTTGTGGTAATGTTACAACGATTGAACCATCAGCAGCTTGTGCATTATTTTTATAAGTAATTGTAAATGATACAGTTGCTTCTCCTGGAGTAGTTCCGCTGATAGCAGCAATTGTATTACCAGTAGTTCCTGTTACAGCTTGACTTGCAGCAGCAGTAGATGTTGCTGTAGCTGTAGAACCACCTGCTGTAATTGTTAATTCCATTCCTGGACAAACAGCAGTAACATTTGTTGTACTAGCAGCACCAGTTCCTGTACCAGCAGCACAAGATATTGTTGATGATGTAGTAATATTTCTTAAATATGCAACAAATGCACTAGAGTTTTGAACTGTTGCTTGACAAGTAACAGAATCACCTGGAGCTGTCAAAGTAACTTGTACGCCATTCCATACTGTATCAGATACTGTTCCAGCACTGACAACAGAAGCATTTGTAGAAGGTGTACAACTCATTGTACTTGCTTTATATTTAACATTTTCAGAGAATGTATTAGCTGGATTGATTGTAGCAGTAGTATTAGTAATAGTCAATGTTGCAGAATATGTGGCAAAACCTACTGATAAAGCAACAACAGCTACAACTAAAGCAACAACAGCAATAACCTTAGAATTGTTCTTTTCCATAAATTTCACCTCCTAACCTTTCTTTACTTTGGGAACTTCAAATAAGCCTTAATGCCTGTTCCCAAAGCATTAGACTAGGAATAAATCCTACCGCATACGTATATGCACTATTTATGTATGATATGTTTTGCCGACTTACCATACAATAAATATTTTAACACATCTTAAAACTACTGTAAAGTACCTTATGCTGTCTTATAAATAACATTCATCTGTGGTACGTTAACAGTTATATCACCATCTGCTGGTTGAGATCCAGCAGCATATGTTAATTCAAATTTAACTGCTTGCGTTCCTGATGTTGCAATTTTATTAGTTGTTCCGCTAACTACTGCGCTTCCAGCAGCACTAGCTGTTGCTGTAGCACTATCTGTTCCAACAGTAACCACAAGACTTAAAGCATTACATACTGCTGTAACGTTTGCAGCACTAGCAGCATTTGAACCAGCAAGAGCACTACAAGATAAAGCAGTCGCTGTATTGATTTCTCTTAAATATGCAACAAATGAACTAAGATTAGAAATGTTAGCTGTACATGTTGCTTTATCGCCAGGAGTCTTTAATGTAATAGCTACTCCATTCCAAGCTGTATCTGTTAATGTACCTGAATTACTAACAACTGCATCACCTGTTGTTGTACAAGATACAGAATTTGCAGCATATTTAACATTAGTTGTAAAAGTATTAGTTGGATTGATTGCCGCACTAGTATTTGTAATAGTTAATGTTGCAGAAAAAGTGGCAAAACCTACTGATAAAGCAACAACAGCTACAACTAGCGCAACAACTGCTACTATTTTAGAATTGTTCTTCTCCATAAATTTCACCTCCTAACCTTTCTCGCTTTGGGAACCACGTAATACCATAATGCCTGTCCCCAAAGCATTTGGCCTAAATAATGCACACTAGAAAGAAGCATACATCAATATGGCGTTTTTATCCTCTCCTACCATATATAACTATATTATCATATTTTCTTTCAAAAATAAATATTTTTTTTCAAAAAAATAGATATATTTAAATATACCTATTCACTTTCTAATTCAAAGATAATATCTCTTAATTCCATAGCTCTCTCAAAGTTAAGTTCTCTCGCTGCTTTATTCATTTCTTTTGTAAGCCTATCTATCATATCAAATTTTTCTTTCTTACTCATTTTTTCTTTTTTATTTTCCTTAGAAGTTGTATCTTCATTAGTAATTAAATCTCTAATTTCTTTGATAATAGTTTTAGGAACAATATGATTTTCTTCATTATATTTTTCTTGAATACTTCTTCTTCTCTTGGTCTCATCTATTGCTATCTTCATACTATCACTAATTGTATCTGCATACATAATTACTTTACCATTAGCATTTCTAGCGCATCTACCAATAGTCTGAATTAGACTTCTATCACTTCTTAAGAATCCTTGTTTATCAGCATCCATAATAGCAATTAACGATACTTCAGGAATATCGATTCCTTCTCTTAAAAGATTTATTCCTACGACAACATCATATACCCCAAGACGTAAATCTCTTATTATTCTTAATCTTTCTAATGTCTTAATCTCATTATGAAGATATGCAACCTTTATATCGATATCTTTTAAATAATTAGTTAATTCCTCAGCCATCTTAATCGTAAGCGTAGTAATTAATACTCTTTCATTTTTTTCTTGTCTAATATTTATTTCTTTTATCAAATCATCAATCTGATTTTTGCTAGTTCTAACTTCAATTAATGGATCTAAAAGGCCTGTTGGTCTAATGATTTGTTCCGTAAAGTGATTGTTTACAAGACTAAGTTCATAATCACCTGGTGTAGCACTAACATAAATAGCTTGATTAATCTTACTTGTAAATTCTTCAAATTTTAGTGGCCTATTATCTAATGCACTAGGTAATCTAAAACCATAATCTACTAGATTTTGCTTTCTTGCCCTGTCCCCATTATACATTCCTCTAACCTGAGGCAATGTCACATGTGATTCATCAACAACAAGCAAGAAATCTTTTGGAAAGAAATCTATTAATGTCGTAGGTGTTTCTCCTTCCCCTCTTAAAGCCAAATGTCTAGAATAATTTTCTACTCCCCTACAAAAACCTGTTTCAAGTAACATTTCTGTATCGTAGTTTACTCTTTCTCTAATGCGTTGTTCCTCAATTAATTTATTGTTGTCTAAAAAGTATTTTCTTCTTACTTCTAGTTCCTCTTTAATTCTCTTTACTGCTTCTTTAAGTTTATCATCACTAGTTACGAAATGACTTGCCGGAAATATTGAAACACTCTTCTTTTCTTTAATAATTGCTCCCGTTACAACATCAAATTCACAAATTCTATCTACTTCATCGCCAAAAAATTCAATTAAAATACCATTTTGTCTTTCATATGCTGGTATTAATTCAATAGTATCTCCTCTTACTCTAAATGTTCCACGCGATAAATCAAATTGACTTCTCTCATATAACATATCAACTAACTTAGAAAGAACAGCATCTCTTTCCATTGTATCGCCTTTATTTATTGTAAGCATCTTGTTTTTATACTCTTCAACCTCACCAATACCATAAATACATGATACGGAAGCAATGACAATTACATCGTCACGAGAAAGTAACGCTGATGTTGCTTTATGTCTAAGTTCATCAATTTCATCATTAATTTTAGCATCCTTTTCAATATATGTATCCGTACTTGGAACATATGCTTCCGGTTGATAATAATCATAGTAAGAAACAAAGTATTCTACTCTATTATTAGGAAACAACTCTTTAAATTCACTATATAATTGTCCAGCTAAAGTTTTATTATGTGCAAGTACTAACGTTGGTTTATTTACTTCTTTAATAACATTGGCAATTGTAAATGTTTTACCAGTACCAGTAGCACCTAAAAGAACCTGATTACGTTTACCAGATTTAATACCATCTACAAGTTCTCTAATTGCCTTAGGCTGATCGCCACTAGGACTAAATTTTGATACTAGATTAAACATAGAATCACCCCATAACTATTTAAAATTATAATATGCCAAAGAGTATATGTCAATGTAAATAAAAGGAAGATAATCTTCCTTTATTTATACTTACTATCTATTCCGTAATATTCTTCTACCGTTATCCAGTTGCCATCATTATATAGTTTTTTTGCCAAATCAGTACCGACGTATCTAAAATGCCATGGTTCATATTTATAACCAGTAATGTCATCTTTTCCTTTAACATATCTTAAAATAAATCCATATTTATAACTATTATTATTTAGCCAAATCCCTGCAGCAGTATTGCCGAAATCATCATCGATATAATTTAAATCCATGGCAAGTCCTGTTTGATGTTCTGAATGCCCTGGCCTAGCTGAATATGTATCTGCCATAGCTTGACCATCATTCTTAACATAATTATTATAAATATATTTTTGATCGTAATAACTACGATATCCTGAAGCTATCCAGATACTTATACCATCTGCAGCTGCTGCTTCTTTCATCTTACTAAACGCACTATTTGCTTCACTAGTAATACCCTTTCCATAATTACTTGGAAGAGCATAAGTCTTATTTGCAATAAGTGTTCCATCAATATATGTAACTCCATCCACTACTTTACCCTGAAATCCTTTACTAGTTGTAAATGTATAATTATTTGGATCACTTATAATATTTAAAATGAAATCATATTCCGCTTTGTTTCCAGATGAATCGATCGCCTCGTATTTAAGTTCGTACTTACCTTCTTTTGTCTTATCGTATTCACCAGTAACTTTAGCAGATATTTCTTCTTTAGAATTATCAGAGACGGTAACATCCTTTAGTAAATCAATATCTTTATTTACATAGGATGAAATCTCCTTAGATGCAGTTATCTCAGGTTTAGTAGTATCTACTACTTCTATTTCAAAAGGATAATCCACTTCTTTATCTTTTGCTTTTATTTTCAAAGACAATTCTTTCTTACCAAGTTTATCAGTTTCTACCATATCGCTACCATTTAATAACTCCCCATTAGTAATAGCTTTAACATATTTTTTTAATTCTACTTCACTATTTATTTCTGCTGTTAATTTATTAACTAAAGAAATTTTTAAACTCGTTTTTTCTAAGTATTTTTGATACCAAAAATAAACTAATACTGCAATAATGATAAGTAATACTAATAATGGTACAATATTCTTTTTCTTAGATTTCTTTCTACTACTCATAAACTTCACCTAATAAAATTATAACAAAAACAAAAAAATAAGTATAGAATTTTATCCATACTTATTTTATTTTACTAAAATATGCCAACTATATTTCCATCTTTATCAATATCTATTTTTTCTGCTGCTGGTACTTTAGGTAATCCTGGCATTGTCATTATTTTACCTGCCAAAGCTACGATAAATCCAGCTCCTGTTTTAAGTTGTACATCTCTAACTGTTATATTGTAATCTTCATCACAAAGTAAATTTTTAGGATCATCAGATAATGAATATTGTGTTTTAGCAATACATACTGGATAATCAGAAAAGCCTAATTTTTCTATTTTTTTAATTTCTTCTAAAGCTTTCTCAGAATATTCAACATCTTTAGCATAATAAATCTTCGTAGCTACTTTTTTAATTTTATTTTTAATACTATCATCTAATTCATATGTATATGTTAATTTAGATGGCTTTGTTACAAGTTTAACTAATTTCTTAGCTATATCTTTTGCTCCGTTTCCTCCATCAGTATAACCTGTTACTAGACTAAGTTCTACTCCTATTTCATTTAACTTTTCTTCTAAGAATTTAATTTCCTTCTTAGTATCACTAGCATACTTATTGATAGCTACGATTACATTTAATCCGAACTTGTCTCTAATATTACTAATATGTTTATATAGATTATCTATACCTTTTTCTAATCCGGCCATATTTTCATTTAATATTTCATCTTTAGGAATACCACCATGATATTTTAAAGCTTTAATTGTTGCTACGATAACAACAGCATCTGGTTTAAGGCCTGCACACCTACATTTAATATCTAAGAATTTTTCAGCTCCTAAGTCAGCACCGAATCCAGCCTCTGTAATAACATAATCTCCCAATTTCAATGCTAATTTTGTTGCAACAACACTATTGCATCCGTGAGCAATATTAGCAAATGGGCCTCCATGAATAATTGCTGGTGTATGTTCTAATGTTTGAACCAAATTTGGTTTTAAAGCATCCTTTAAAAGTACTGCCATACTTCCTTCAGCCTTTAAGTCTCTTGCATAAATAGGTTTATCATCTTTTGTATAACCAATTGTAATATTGCCAAGTCTCTTCTTTAAATCTGGCATATCTTTAGCAAGACATAAAATAGCCATTACCTCTGAAGCAACTGTTATATCAAAAACGTCATCTCTAGGAACAACTCCTTTATCTTTTGATAAACCGGTCGTCACAACTCTTAGTTGCCTATCATTTAAATCTACACATCTTTTCCATACTACTCTATCGATGCCCAAACTATTGCCAAAGCAAATATGGTTATCAATCATTGCAGATAGCAAATTATTAGCTGCCGTAATAGCATGAATATCACCAGTAAAATGTAAATTGATATCTTCCATTGGTGCAACTTGAACACGTCCTCCACCAGTAGCACCGCCTTTAATTCCAAAAACAGGTCCTAATGATGGTTCTCTCAAAGCTAAAATAGAATTTTTACCAATCTTCCTAAGTCCATCAGCAATCGCTATAGACATCGTTGTCTTTCCTTCTCCAAGTGGAGTTGGACTAATTGCTGTTACCAAAACCAATTTACCATTCTTCTTATTCTTAAGTCTATCGTAGACACCGTCAGATATTTTTGCCTTATAACTACCATATAATTCTAATTCTGAACTGTTAATTCCTAATTTCTTAGCTACCGTAGTTATTTTATTTAATCTCGTATTTCTTGCAATTTCTATATCTGTCATGTTATCACCCTCCAAGAGTTATTATATCATAATGAAAAAAGATTATCTACATCTTTTTAGATAATCATATTTATATAAAATATATATGTCAAAAATTGGATACTGATATAAGTAATAAATATCACGATAATTACTAATATATTATTAGGTGATATAATGTTAATTCCAACAGTTATAGAAAAAAATAATATGGGAGAAAGAGTTTATGATATATATTCAAGACTTTTAAAAAATAGAATTATCTTGCTTAGTGGTGAAATAAATGATGATACAGCTAATATAGTTATTGCAGAACTACTCTATCTAGATAGCATCAAAGAAGATGATATTTATGTTTACATAAATTCTCCTGGAGGATCTATCACATCTGGAATGGCTATATATGATACGATGAACTATATTAAAAGTGATGTATCCACGATATGTGTTGGCATGGCAGCATCAATGGCTGCCTTCATATTATCAAGCGGCAAGAAAGGCAAAAGATATTCACTTCCAAATTCTGAAGTAATGATTCATCAGCCTCTAGGTGGTGCCGAAGGTCAAGCCACTGAAATTGATATTGTAGCTAAAAGAATATTAGGATTGAGGAAAAAATTAAATACCATTCTATCTAAAAATACTAATAAAACCTTAAAACAAATAGAAAAAGATACTGATAGAGATTACTACATGAATGCTAGTGAAGCACTTGAATATGGCATTATCGATGAAATTCTAAAATAAAAAAGAGCTTTGCTCTTTTATTTTTCATTATATAATGGTTCAACTGCCACAGCATTTAATGTTTGATCAGCTATTATACCTTTCTTATAAGCATAATATGCAGCTGCTCCAATCATCGCTGCATTATCAGTACAATAAGAAATCCTTGGATAACTAAAATTAATACCATTTTCTAGACATGCCTTTGTTAATTCTTGTCTTAAATAACTATTAGCTGCTACACCACCTGCTAAAATTAAATTCTTAGCATTATATTCTTTTAAAGCTCTCATTGTCTTTTTAACAAGGACTGTAACTACTCTATTTTGAAAAGATGTACACATATCAGGAACTCTTATTTCATTACCCCTTTGATGCTCATTGTGAATAGTATTCACAACGGCAGATTTAATTCCACTAAAACTAAAATTATACGTATCATCATTTAGTGGTAATGGTAAATCATAAGTATCATTACCTTCTTTGGCCAACTTATCAACTAACGGTCCACCAGGATATTCTAAGCCGCAAACCTTAGCTACTTTATCATATGCTTCACCAACAGCATCATCTAATGTTGAACCGATTCTCTTAAATGAATAATCTTCTTTCATGTATACCAAATCAGTATGTCCTCCAGAAACAACTAAAGCTATCAGTGGAAACTCCAATCTTTTCTCTAAATTATTCGCATAGATATGACCTGCAATATGATGAACCGGAATTAAAGGTTTACCAGTTACTAAAGATATTGTCTTAGCACACTGTAATCCTATTAGTAATGATCCAATAAGTCCTGGACCATATGTAACAGCAATTAAATCTATCATATCCATTGTAAAATTACTTCTAAAAAGTAATTCATCTAAGACGATTGTAATATTCTCAATATGTGTTCTACTAGCAACTTCAGGTACTACGCCACCATACTCTTTATGAATATCTATTTGCGTGTTTGTAACAGTACATACTTCTTCAGTACCATTCTTAATAATACTCATACTTGTTTCATCACAACTTGATTCAATTGCTAGCACATAAATATCTTGCATATTACACCTCCTTACATGACATTTTTTTCCATTAAAATTCCATCTTCGTCACCATAATAATACTTTCTTAAGGCAACTTCTCTAAAACCAAATTTCTTATATAAATTTCTTGCAATTTCATTACTTTGTCTAACTTCCAAAGTAATATTTATAACTCTATGTTCTATTGCAACACTAACTAAATATGATAGTAGTTTTGTACCAATACCTTTTTTTCGGTACTCTTCTTCCACATAAAAATTATCTATTTCCATCCTATCATATATAAGTGAATATTCTAAATATCCAATAGAATGATCACCGTCTATATATTCTATCCTTCTCGAAAAAGGATTAGTCGTAGGTATATCAATCTCTTTAATCATTTTTTGCCTCAACTGCTTGAGGTTGTTTTAAATAATTTGGTAACGCTTTGTGATAACTCACTTTTTCTTTATTTAAATAATATTCTACAATTTTAAGAGGATCTATTTCTTGCTTATTTACTTTGTAACTTCCTATTACACTAGTTGAAATAGATACAATATAAGGATTATATTTATTACATAGGAAGAGCACATCTTCTTTTTTCATACATTTTTCTTCTTCGATATCATTGTATTCTTTGTCATATATCCCTACATAATACATACTCTTATTTGCTGGAATAACACTCATAACTACATCATTACAATTAGCACTAATAGCTAAATCTTTTAAGCTAGATAGAAGTGTTAAATCTTTCTTTATTAAATATCCATATGTTTTAGCAATCGTTACACCTATACGTACTCCCGTAAAAGAGCCTGGCCCATTAACTACCATAATATTATCTACATCATTAGCATCTATTTTAGCCTCATCTAAAGCATCTTTAACAAATTTTGTCGTATATACTGAATGCATATTAGGTGTTTCCTTATTAATATATGACAAAATTTTATTATCTTTTATAACAGAAATAGATACATTTGAAGTAGATGTATCTATAAATAAACTAATCATAAAATGTCCTCACATACTCTTACGTATTCATCGCCATGAGCAGTTAATATTAAAACTCTTGTATTTTCATCAATGATTTTAAATTTAATGTCTAATCTTTCTTCCGGTAAATAATCTTCGATTAAATCAGCCCATTCAATAATTGTAACTCCACCTTTTTCAAAGTATTCCGTTATTCCTAAAGATTCAACATTCTTATCTACTCTATACATATCCATATGATATAATGGCATTTCTCCATTATATTCTTTAATTATATTAAAAGTTGAAGACGTAACATCATCTATTCCCATAGCATGTCCAAATGATTTTGCAAAAACCGTCTTACCACTACCTAATTCTCCATATAAACAAATAACCATATTTGGAAATTTTTCTGATTCAATATTTTGCGCTAAATACATTGTATCGGCTTCACTGCGCATAGTTAATTTGTATTCTTCCATAATTTCATCCTCTCTCTTACTCCTAATTCATTATACCAAACTTTTATAAATTATGACAATACTAAAGAAGAAAAAAATAGACAAATTATCTATTCTTTTACTATACTTAAATATTTTTGATAATAATTGTTGATAGTATCTTTATCAAATGGCATTTCTCTAACTCTTACCATATCAATTAAATTACCAAGTTCATACTTAAGAATAAAATCTAGTCTATTGGAATAATGCATTTGTCTTTTGTGATATTTATATTCCATTCTATCTAATATTTTAAAACTACCATTAGGAAATACTCTTAAATCCAAATCATAATCAATATACTTAATAATTTTATTATCAATTAATGCTGGTGTTGCAATATTACAATAAAAGTATATTCCATAATCCTTTAACTGTCCAATAATATTAAACCATCTGTCTTTAAAGAAGAACATTACTGCCGGCTCTCTTGTTTTCCATATTTTTCCATCAGAATCTACTACTGTTGTCTGATTATTGCCAAACACAACATAATCTTCTTTAATATCTAAGACAATTGCTTCATCCCACTTTCTGTGTAAACTACCATCATGCTTGTAACAATGAATTTGTAGTTTATCACCGACTTTGATATTTTCTGTGTTCATTTTTTTCACCACGCTCAACTAGAACATATTATACATCAAATTACTTTTTTTTCAAAGTATATATTTATTTTTTACAATTATTTTGATATAATTATTAAGAATAGGAGGTGTATAGTGAAGAATATTTTTAGATGGTTCTTTTTAGGTCTATATAACATATTTACACTTATACCTCGTTATTTATATATTGGTATTTTGTGTTTGATAGATCCTAAAAGAGGAAACGAACTTAAATATAAAGGAAAGCCTATTATTCCTATTGCTATGATGGGACTAACTTTAACTACCTATTTTATCTGCGTATTTGTTTCATCTAGATGGTATGTTCAACGACTAAAAGTAAAATACTTAGCAACCGATATAATAGAAAGTACTAAAATATTGGAAAAAGAAAAGAAAGAAGTTATTGATACTTCAACATATGTTCCTAATGAAAACGATTCTTATGCCAATGTTAGTTATATGTCTGTTGATTTTAGTGATTTACTAAATAAAAACTCTGATACTGTAGCTTGGATAAGAGTAAATAATACAAACGTTAACTACTCTGTTTTACAATCCGATGATAACGAATTCTACTTACATCATGATTTTAATAAAAAAAGTTCATTTGCAGGATGGGTATATGGAGACTTTCGTGACGACTTTGTTCATTTTGGAAATAACACTATCTTGTATGGACATAATATGTTAAATAGAACAATGTTTAGTACCCTATCTTGGTGCCTAAAAGAATCTTGGTATACCAATGAAGAAAATCAATATATTAAATTATCGACACCAACATCAAATACAATATGGAAAATATTTTCTATATATACGATTAAGCCTGAGGTTTACTACTTAAAAACATATTTTGAAGATAGTAAAACACATCAAGAATTCTTAGACACACTTAAAGGAAGAAGTATCTATAACTTTGGCGTTGATTTAACTAGTGATGATAAAATACTAACACTATCCACCTGCTCCGATGATGGAACAAAAAGAATTGCCATTCATGCTAAAATGATAAAAGCTGAATATAGATAAAAAAAGCGTTTAAAAAACGCTTTTTTATATTTCTTGAATAACTGTAATAATCATTGGTCTATTTCCTGCTTCAAGTGATAAATAATTAGATAATTTATCACGAATCGTTAACTTAACTTTATTATAATCAATATAATTACCATGATTATTATCATTTATTACTTCTGTACAAATATTTTTCATTTCATGAATAAGATCGGCACTATCTTTAACGTATATGAATCCCCTACTCATAATTTCAGGGCCCGCTATAATTTGTTTTGTTTTCTTATCAAGAGTAGCGCTAATAATAACTATACCATTCTGACTTAATAGTTCGCGGTCATTTAATACTAATTCACCAACATCATCAGAACTATCTCCATCGATTGATATTACGCCAGTATGAATAGGCTCAAAATTATCAACTAATTCACCATTAACAAATGTTGCTACATAGCCGTTTTCCTTTAAAATAATATTTTCTCTAGGAATACCTAAACTATATGCTAAATCGCCATTAGCTACCTGTTCAGAATACTCACCTTTAACTGGAAAATAATACTTCGGATTCATAAGATCAATCATCGTCATCAAATCTTCTGCTGAAGCATGATAAGATAAATACTCTTTAGGTGGCAATATTACTGATGTAGCTCCAATCATAGCAATCTTATCAAGAAGTCCATAGAAAGTTTTTTCTCTTCCTTCGTATATTGGTGTTGCTAAAAATATCGTATCATTCTTATTAATCTTAATAAACTTATCATAACCATCAACAATTTTAATCATATTGACATATGGCTTTTCTCTTTCATTCGAATTTAATATTACAACATTATCATCATTAATATTAGATAAATCACCAATAAACTTTTTATCAATCTTTAAATAATTATTTTCAAGGGAATACTTAATAATTCCTTGTAGTCTTTTTCCCATTACTACTATTTTACGATCTGTCTTTGATACTTCATTAAATAATTCCTGTATTCTATATAAATGGGAATTTAAGACATTAAATATTATTCTTCCTTTGTGACGCGTTAACGTTTGATTAATTAATCCTTCAATTCTATGATTTGGAGATGTATGTCCTTTGTTCATTGCATATAATGACTCTGTCATAAGACAAAGAACGCCCTGTCTACCAACATAAGCTAAACGACCTAAATCAGTTTTATAAGGTCCACGCATTGTTGCATCGAAAACATAATCAGATGCATAAAAGATTACACCATCCTTTGTATATATTGCATAACCATAATTATCCGGTATTGAATGTGACAATCCAATTGGCGTAATCCTAACGTTACCAAAATCTATTATTTTATTTTCTTTTACTACAATAAGATTATCTGTATTATATTTATATGCTTCTAATTCTTGTTTTACAATGTTTAAAGTGAATTTAGATCCATATATTGGAATGTTGCCAAGAGAATCCATAATATCCGCAATAGCTCCAACATTCTCATCGTGTCCGTGGGTTAAAAATATTCCTTTTATTCTTTCTTTATTCGTTTTTAAATAATCAATATTTGGAATAAAATAATCTATTCCTAATGTATGTTCATCAGCATATTGAAGTCCAGCCTCAATAACAAAAATATCATTATCGACTTCTGTAACATACATATTTTTACCATTTTCATTTAATCCACCAAGACTAAATATGTTAATTTTACTCATTTTTCTCCTTTCTTCAATAAAGTATTAAGACTTAGAAATTATAACAAAAAAAAGGATTATTGTCAAATTAAGCCTTTTCCTATATACCATTTTCTTGAGATATTTTAACTACATCCGTTATATCTTCAATTGCAGATACAAAGAGTGTTAATGATACTTTTGAACTTGAAATCTCTTTTTCTATTATTTGAATATTCTTAATGTTAATTATGTTACTCTTATCATGCAAAAATTTATCTTTTGTAACTGCTATTGCGCGCATTATGGCTTCTTCACCAGTATATATTTCTTCAGTTACCATTGTTTCATATATTCTTTCTTTAGCTATCCTAAAAGGAACAACATTATTTTCCAAAATAGTTTTCGTAATTAGTTTGAAATTCTTATATTTTTTATATAAAAATAGTGAATAATTCTTATTCAAAAAATAAAATGAAATAATTCCTCTGCTCTTACCAGTTAATTTTTCTTCTTGATAATATAGTGGATATTCTACTTTAACCTTATACCAAACTTCGCCATAAACATTACCCATAGCCACAGTATATATATTTGATCCATCCGGTTTTGTAATTACGCCACTAATTATCGTATCTCCCTTTTTGACATATTCATTGATACTTTTTACTTTTTCACCATTCGTAGCTACAATTTTTGTAATTATTGCATCCTTTTTAGAAATAATTGATTGATAATCCTTACTATTATCATTTCTTTCTTGTTTCCTTTCCACTAACCTAACAATATACTTAGTCCCATATTCCTCTATTTCTAACCATTCTAAAGTATCCTTATTATCTTCTAATATTTTTTTCTTTACTTGTTCTAAATAAGCATATGATTTCTTTTTTTTAAATCTACTAACATTATATTTAGCAAGTTCGTTGGTTATATTAGTAACCATCTCTTTATCGTTGTAAACGACTTCCACATTAAAAATAATATGTGACAGTAAATATAAAAAAAATATGGATAAAATAAGACATGATAGAATTATAACATTTTCTTTAATACCATCAATTATCCTAAGACTACCATATTTTTTTACGATTGATACTTCGTATGTTTTTGAATATTTATTTAATAAACTATAATCATTGTAATTGATAATTAAATATAATTTGTTATATTTAACTATATCAAGCTTAATTATATTGATATTTTGTTTAATAATCCATTTAGCATAATTAGAAACATTTTTTCCAATAACCATTACTTTTACATTATTCATAGGACACCTATAAATTATTATGTATCTAGTTTTTAGTTTATGCTTATTTTACAGACACTTCCTTCTACTAACACCTCATTATCCATCATTTTCGTAATGCCAAGTTTATTACCCTCAAGTATAATTAAAACATTTTGACATTTTATAACTATTTTAGAAGATGTAAAATCTACTATCTCATCGTAATTATCAATGTCTACCAGATTCCCTTTGATAGTTATTTTATATTCCTTATCATATAAATATCTATCTAATTTATCTCTTATTCTCATAGTTTATTATATGTCTGTTTTATAAAGTAAGTGCAAAATATCCTTCTCTAATGCTTTAGATATATAGAATAATGCTTCTATTGATATATTTCTATTGGATAATGATTCAATTTTTTTAATATATGAAATAGAATATCCACTTTTAGATGCCAACTCTTTTTGTGTTATTCTGTTGTATTTACGATATTTCTTAATATTTTGGGATATTGTCACTTTGAGAATATTTAATTCATCACTAGTTGATACTATCTTTGATTTTTCTTAAAATTTTCTTTTCCTTTCTTGAAACTTCTACCTGATACATCCCAAGCCTATCTGCAACTTCTTTTTGCGACATATCCTCAAAATATCTAGAAAAAATAATTTTTCTCTCATCAGATGGTAATTTTTCTAATTCACTAAATAACGAATAATTCTCTACTCTTGCATCACAAGTTCCTAATGAATCATATAATTCAAAGTTTTTACCATCCGTTTCGATTATTTTATCTAAGCTAAATATCTGTTCATTGGCAACTATTATATCTTCTACTAACTTTTCATCCATCTCTAAAAACAATGCTATTTCATATATGGAAGGCGTTTTCATTAACTTTTGCGTAAGCATTTCACTTGCCTTAAGTATTTTTGAATATAAAACTCGACTTTCTTTATTAAGTTTTAAAGATCGGTACCCATTAACATACTTAATAACTTCGCCCAACATATATGGATATGCATATGAAGTAAATTTCGTATTATAACTGCCGTTATAGTTTTTATATGCTTTAATCAAACCTAATACCGCTACTTGATATAAATCATCCAATTCAAAATGTTTTCTATATTTACTTATAATTTGATAAATTAGTCCTTGATTTTCCAAAACAATATCTGTAATAGTTTGCATATTTCTCCTCTATAGCACTTCCAGTTCTGATACAATATTTGGTATATACTCACTAAAAATTGGCGTTAATATTTTAGTTTTATCACAAATAATTAAATTGCTCTCGCTTTCCTTAATCAAAAAATATATTTGATTTATAAAGTTTAATCCTGTAAAATCAATTCTTTTAATTCTATCAGTATTAACCACAATATACTTAAACTTATTTTCCAAAATCAATTTTTCTAATTTCTCACTAACTAGTCCATATGTATCCTTTGTTAAATCACCTATTAATCTAACAAAAAATATTCCCTTTCTAAATTCAAAATTAATATCTAGCATACTATTTCCTTTCATTTAAAATTTAGCATATTATTTATTATTTTTATACACATTCGACAATACTAGTTAAAAAAAGCAATCGACTTTCTTCGCAAATTATATTAGTTTTTTATATCTCCTCCAATCTACCTGCTCATAAATAATATTCAAGTTTTTTGATACCATTTACTTTTTTTGCTTAGATTTTAGACAAAAAATATATAAAAAAAGACTAGAATAATCTAGTCGTTAACAAAAATAAAAAATGTAGATAACTACATTTTATTATTTAAGAAATGATATAAAAGTACATAGAGCAAAGAAAGCAAATCCTAAAATAAATGTTAGTCTACTTATAAATAACTCTAAGCCTCTCTCTTTTCTATTTTGAAATAATTCAGATGATCCATCTTGAATTATACTAGCACTTTCTGCTTTTCCACTTTGAAGTAAAACTATTGCTATTAATAAAATTGATACTATTACTACTGCCGTTTCCATAAAGTTCCTCCTTCACTTTGAGTATTATAACATACTTTTTCATAAATAACAACTAATATTGTATTCCCCATACAACAGTATGTTTAGATTTCTTTCCACATACTGGACAAACACCATCTTCGTTGTCTTCAACAATACAGCGTGACTTTAATCCCTTAATTTCTTTCATTTTAAGTTCACATTCAGTACTTCCACACCAAGGAGAATATATAAATCCTGGTTGTGTATCCATAATTTTCTTAATCTCATCTAATGTATTAACATGATATGTCATAGAATCTCTTCTCTTTAATGCCCTATCATATAAATTAGCTTGAATACTATCCATTAGTCTGAATACATAATCTACAACATTATCATTTATTCCAATGGTATTCTTTTCCAATGTATCTCTTCTTGAAATCGTTATTACACCGTTATCAATGTCTCTTTTACCAAGTTCTATTCTTACTGGTATACCATTAACTTCAGCTTCTGCCATTTTAAATCCAAATGACTTATCAGAATCATCAATATATGATGAAATATCATTATTATCTAATTCTTTTTGTATTTTTCTTGCTAACGCATCTGTTTCATTATCTGTAGTTGCTTTTATGATTGCAACCTGTATTGGAGCAATTCTTGGTGGTAATATTAATCCATTATCATCACCATGAACCATAATTATAGCTCCAATCATTCTATTTGATACTCCCCAAGAAGTTTGATATGCATATTCAAATTCATTATTACTATTTACAAATCTAATGTCATATGCCTTAGAAAATTTCTGACCAAAATAATGTGTAGTTCCAGATTGAAGTGATACACCATTATACATTAGAGCTTCAACAGTTAAAGTATATTCAGCTCCCGCAAATTTTTCTTTTTCAGTTTTTCTACCAGTTAATACTGGTATTGCTAAGTAGTCTTCAAAAAACTCTTTATAAACATCTAGCATACCTTTTGTTTCTGCTTCTGCTTCCTCTTTAGTAGCATGGACAGTATGTCCTTCTTGCCAAAAGAATTCCCTTCCTCTTAAAAATGGCCTTGCTTCCTTTTCCCAACGCATTACATTACACCACTGATTATATTTAAGTGGTAAATCTTTATATGACTTAACTACTTCATGGTAATAATCGCTAAATAATGTTTCACTAGTTGGTCTAATACAAAGACGTTCATCTAGTTTTTTATCTCCGCCTTCAGTTACCCAAGCAACTTCTGGTGCGAATCCTTTAACTAAATCGCCTTCTTTTCGAAGCAAACTTTCTGGAATAAGCATTGGCATTTGAACATTTTTATGTCCTGTTTCTTTAAATTTCTTATCAAGAACTTGTTGAATTTTTTCCCAAATAGCCGTTCCATTTGGTTCATATAAAATACATCCTTTTACATTTGAATATCTTGCCAATTTTGCTGCCATTACAACATCTGTATACCATTTAGCAAAATCTTCATCCCTTCTAGTTATAGATTTATTACCATTCATATTTACACCTCTCTTAAATTATACCATATATTTGGCTTTAATGAAATTGTTTTTTGCAGAGGGTCAAAGAAAAGAAAAAACTCTTGAATTTCAAGAGTTATTTTTCAAATGGTCGGGAAGACAGGATTTGAACCTGCAACCCCTTGGTCCCAAACCAAATGCTCTACCAAGTTGAGCCACTTCCCGTCCATGGTGGAGAATGAGGGACTCGAACCCTTGACCCTCTGCGTGCAGGGCAGATGCTCTAGCCAACTGAGCTAATTCCCCATGGCAATATAAATTATATATTAAAAAGAATGGTTTGTCAACGATAAAATGCATTTTTTAAACAAAGTTGGCCTGCACCTGCCCGGGCACGATATATATGTAGAATATAATTATTTCAATTTTTTTGTCTCTAAATCCAAAACAAAAAATAGTTTTGTGATATCACCATAAGAAATTTGAAATCCACAACCATGATCATACATTTTACCATAATTATTTTCATCCAAATAAATATCTACCCTTATTACTAATTTAATAGTGCCATCAACTATTAAATCTATAAATTTGTTAAATCTTTTTAAAACATAAAACTCTATACTGCTATATTTGAAATAATTCCAGCCATCGATATTATTTGGCCACGCCTTCACGATTGCTAAGTGCTTAATTTTATTTTCTAATTTTTCTTTTAAATAAGGATATGACCAATATATTTTTCGTTCAATTAAATTACCATTTCTATCATATATACATAAGTATATTCTGCGTTCTCTCCTATCAACATCTAATTTGTATTGATAACACCTACCACCAAACGACATTTTAACGGCATCAACAACAGCGTAAAGAGCATTATAATTTCTATCACGTCGATATGGATATCCGTATGTAGCAAGTAACCTTTTCATCTCACCTTGTGTGCTCCCATTTGGTACAGCACTAAATAAGGTAATTCTACTTTTTGTATATGCCCGCCTTGTTTTTATTTCTATACCAAAATAATCTGGCACACATTCCTTATTCATTAATAAGTTTAATTCGTTTTCAAATGTCCTACCAATTGATTGACTACTATTATATATTCCTTTTATATATCCCATACTTTTTATTCTTTCAAATTCCTTTTGTAACATTTTTATATTTTCTATCATTTAACCTCCTGTTAATTATCACTATTTGTTTACTTTTTTCTCTCATACTAAAAGAAAAATAGTTAAAACTATTTTTCATAATTACATATTGAACATTTAATTTTTTTACCTTTTTTAGTCAAAATGCTTCCACAGTCTGGACAAGTTTCATTTATTGGTTCATCCCACGTAGCAAACTCACATTTTGGATAATTATTACATCCATAAAAGATTTTCCCTTTACGTGTCTTTTTTTCGATAATCATTCCGCCACATTTTGGACAAGGAATTATTTCTTTAGGTTCATCTTTACCTTCTTGCTTAATATACTTACAATCTGGATAATTAGAACATGCTACAAATTTACCATACTTACTTTTCTTTATTACAAGAGGACTTCCACACTTTGGGCATAATTCTCCGGTTTCTTCAGCTGGTTTTCTTTCCATGTGAGAAAATGCATCCTTTACTTTTGGTTCAAATTCATCATAGAAACGAGTAAGTAGCTTTGTATATACCAAATTACCATCAGCTATTTTATCCAAATCATCTTCCATATCTTTAGTATAGTCAACGTTGATAATATCTTTAAAGTATTCTTGTAATTTATCGGTCGTTTCAATACCTATTTCAGTTGGATGGAATTTTTTGTCAATAACTTTAACATATCCTCTTTCAGATAAAATACCAACTGTTGTTGCATATGTTGATGGTCTACCAATACCTAATGTTTCCATTTCTTTAATCAACTTACTCTCAGTATATCTTGCTGGTGGTTTAGTTGTATGCATTGTATAATTTATTTCATTAGATTTTAATACACCATTTGGATATTTACTAAAGTCTGGTAAAATTACATCGCTA
Source organism: Caryophanales bacterium (assembly GCA_016291995.1). Lineage (GTDB taxonomy): Bacteria > Bacillota_I > Bacilli_A > RF39 > UBA660 > RUG705. Next base: position 3,270 of record JAEEZV010000001.1, on the reverse strand, counting down.
TTTTCTTCATAATCACTATATACTTTTAAATATCCATCAAATACTAAAATACTTCCAGTAGCTTTAAATTGATAATCATTATTATCTAATACAACAGTTGTTGCTTCGACTTTCGCATCTTTCATTAGTGAAGCCAAAGCCCTAAAATAAATCATTTTATATAATTTATATTCATCATTAGATAAATATGGTTTTACTGTCTCTGGTGTCCTATAAATACTTGTTGGTCTGATAGCTTCATGTGCATCTTGTACATTATCAGTTTTCTTTGTTGTTTTTACATAGCCAACATAATCATCACCATATGTATTTTTAATATAACCATACGTCATTCTAATAAATTCATCTGATAATCTAATGGAATCGGTTCTCATATAAGTAATAAGACCTACTGTTTCATCTTTCAAAGATACACCTTCATATAATTTTTGAGCTAACATCATTGTTTTCTTAGATACAAAATTTAATTTTGTAGATGCATCTTGTTGAAGTGTTGATGTAATATAAGGAGGCTTTGCCTTTTTATTTTTTAATTGTTTATCAAGCTTAGATATTTTAAATTCATCTGAAAGTTTACTTATAATATCCTTGGCTTCAGCTTCCGTTTTAATCTCTATTTTTTTATCTTTATATGTATCTAACTTAGCTTCAAATTCATTAAATATAGCATCAATTTCATAGTAATCTTCTGGAATAAATGCTTCAATTTCTCTTTCTCTATCAACGATTAACTTAAGTGCAACGCTTTGAACACGTCCAGCTGATTTGCCACCAGTTTTTGATTGCATTAATTTACTTAATCTAAAACCAATAATTCTATCTAGCATCCTTCTCGTTTCTTGAGATTTAACTAAATTATCATCTATATCTCTTGCCTTCGCAAAACTGCCTAAAATTACATCCTTTGTTATTTCATTAAAAACAATTCTTTTATAAGAATTCTCTTTTAGTCCTAATGTATCGTATAGATGCCAAGATATAGCTTCTCCTTCACGGTCTGGGTCGGTAGCTAAATATACATAAGAAGCATCCTTGACTTCTTTTTTTAGATCTGTAACTAATTTTTTCTTGCCCTTAATAATTTCATAGTTTGGTTTGAAATTATTATCAATATCTATACCAAGGCCATATTTGCCATTAGTAGCTAGGTCCCTAATGTGCCCTAATGAAGAAACTACTTTATAATCGTTACCTAGATACTTTTCGATTGTTTTACTTTTACTAGGTGACTCCACAATTACCAATTTTTTTGACATATATTTCCTTCCCTTCTTACCAATTAAAACAAATAATTTTTATTTTGTCAAACATTTTAACAAGAAAGTAATTTTTACATTATTTTGTAAAACATGAATAATATTTAATAAGTGATAATATGAACAATTTTATTAAATACTTTTATAACATTCAAGCTGATAAACTTGTATATAATAATGATCATTATATATTTAAAGCAAATAATAAACCCTATAAGTTATATATTTATAATGGTTTTATAGACATAAATAATATTCTAAGTATCAATAGAATTATGTTAGATAAAACTTTAGTAGACGAAATAATTATAAATAAATTTAATAGTCCAATTAGTAAATACAATAATATAAATTATATTTTAATAAAGATAAATTATAATATTACAAATAAGATTACGTTAAATGAAATCAATTATATTGATACATCGTTAGCTACGAATAATATATCTACTAATTGGGGACTTTTGTGGAGTAAAAAAATAGATTACTTAGAAAACCTAATTAATGAAAATGGTAAAAAGTATCCATTACTTGTTGATAGCTTTAATTATTTCGTAGGACTTACTGAAAATGCTATCAGTTATTATAATAATATTATTATTCCCAAAAACTATACCTACTACATTAGTCATAGAATTATTCGTATTAATGATACAACTGAAATTTTATATAATCCCTTAAATATTATTTATGATTATCAGGTTAGAGATATTGCCGAATATATCAAAAACTCTTTTTTCACAAACAATAAAGTGATATTTAATGAACTTGATAATTATCTACATAATCATTTTTTATCACTTATAGATATTAAACTATTAATCTCAAGAATATTATACCCCAGTTTTTATTTTGAAATGTATGATGATATTTTGATAAATAATATGGATGAAAAAATCATCCTTGATATTATTAAAAAAACAAATGATTACGAAATATATTTGAATAATATTATTACTTATTTTCGTAAACATTATGATATTGAAGAAATATCATGGATTAAAAAAAGAGTTAATCTTCATTAACTACTTTTATGACTTCTGGTATTTCACTAATAATGGCTTCTTCAATACCACTTTCCAAAGTATTATCTACTAAAGGACAATCAGAACAAGCTCCGACTAGTTGTACATAAACAACACCATTTTCATACCTTTTAAATACTACATCTCCGCCATCATTAATTAAATATGGTCTAATTCTGTCTAATACTTCTTTGATTTTCTTTTCTATTTCCATTTTAGACACCTCAGATATAAGTATACCTATTTTTCATTAATTTTTCAATCATTATATTTAAAAATAATTAAAATAATGATATAATACTAACGGTTGGAGGAATTATAATGAATGATATCAAAATAAATGACGTAATCAAAGTAACAGTAACGGGTATTCAAAAATATGGCGCATTTGTTCTTGTTAATGACAAATATGATGGATTAATCCATATTTCCGAAATATCATCTGGTTACGTTAGAAATGTCAATGACTATATTAAGGTTAATGATAAAATATATGCTCAAGTAGTTGACATAGATGAGAGCAATAACAAAATAAAATTAAGTATCAAAAACATCGATTATAGAAATGATGGTAAGCCAATAAATGATGAAGAATCATATGCAAATGGTTTTGAACCATTAAAAGAACACCTAGAACTTTGGATTAATGACAAGATAAAAGAGATTATGGATAAAATGTAAAAAACTGTTGACAATACGCGAATAGTTTGGTATATTATTAATTGCCAGTGCGAGGATTATTTGATGGTGCCTTGCACTAAAAACATGATGGGCGATTAGCTCAGTTGGTTAGAGCATTTGCCTTACAAGCAAGAGGTCACAAGTTCGAGTCCTGTATCGCCCACCATTTTTTTGCCGAAATAGCTCAATTGGTAGAGCAACTGACTTGTAATCAGTAGGTTACGGGTTCAATTCCTGTTTTCGGCACCATCTTTTTTTTGGAGGGATAGCGAAGTGGTCAAACGCGGCAGACTGTAAATCTGTTCCTT
>JAEEZV010000081.1 GCA_016291995.1 Caryophanales bacterium | reverse complement strand
TCCTGGATTATCACTATTACCACTAGTAACTACCCACTTAAGTGCTCTACTGTTTCTCATATTTGGACCGATTTGATTGACGTCCATAAATATTGTGGCATATAAATCGATGTTTGCTACATCGTTAGTTTTCTTAATTGAAATAGTTGAGTGTATTCCATCTGTATAAGTATCTCCGATTTGGAAATCTCCAGAGAATACAGAATCCCCGTCATCATATTCGATATATTCAGACAAATCTGTTGCCGTATTAAAGACAATTCTTTTTGGTGTTTCACTAGCCCATGACCAATATGCATAAGATCCAACTGCTGTTAAGATACCTAAAAATAAGACAATTATTGATAAATATATTGCTTTATTCTTACTCATATTAGTCACCTCTTTTCTAGTTTATATACGTACTCTCACACTATATTATATATTATAATATAATTATAATATATCGCATAAAAAAAGGCAACATCTTTATTTAAAAATGTCGCCCATTTTATAAGAAAAAAAGCACATAGTGCTTTAATCCCTTAATTTTATATTTTCATCTTTTGTTATATCTACGATAATTTTATTAAATACTTCCATTACTTCTTCATCTGTTAATGTTCTTTCATTGCTTGAAAACGTTAATTTATAAGCAAGTGACTTATATCCTTCAGTAATATTTGGATATAAATCAAATACTTCTGTATTAGTAAGTAATCTACCCCCAGATTTTATAATCATCTTTCTAATTGTTTCGCTTTCCATACCATTTGGTACTACGAAAGCAACATCCTTAACTATTTCTGGATATTTATTAGCTTCTTTAAATTTAATACTTTTAACTTGTTTATTATAAAGTTTAGTTAACGATAATTCCGCTACATAAATTTCATCTTTTTTGTATGTTGGATGTACTCTTCCAATTATTCCAATAACTTCGTTATCAACAAGAACGTTAGCCCCCATACCTGGATGAAGGTCACTAATTTCACTAGCTACGAATGAATATCTATTCTTAAATCCAAGATAAGTAAGAAGATTTTCAACGATTCCTTTTAAAGTATAAAAGTCGCATTTAATACCACTATGCATCCATGAATTTTCTATATAATTTCCCTTTATTAACATAGCCACTTTCATATCTTCTTTGTAATCTTTATCGTAAGTTTTAGCTATTTCGTATATCAAAATATCTTTTATATTACGTGCTTTATTATACTCATATGTACTAATTAAAGACGGAATAATACTTGTTCTTATTATCGATTTATCTTGACTCATCGGACTAGGTAAAACTATTTTTTCTTTATTTTCATAATTGAATCTATTAGCCAGTTCTGGACTAACTAAAGTATATGTTTTAACTTCATTTAAGCCTAATACTCTAAGTCTTCTTGATGTTTCTTTTCTTATTTTAACATCTCCGACATATACCCCTCTTCTTGTTTCCGTTTTAGGTAATGTGCTAACTAAATTATGATATCCATAAAGTCTACCAATTTCTTCCGCGATATCGTTAACAAATGGATCAATATCTAGTCTCCTATTAGGGATTGTTGCCACAAATTCTTCTCCATTTTTCGTATATTCAAACATTAATCTATCAAGTTCAGTTTCAACATCTTTATCAGTTAATTTAAGACCTAATAAAGTATTTAATTCCTTTGTTTTAAAAGTTACTTTCTTCGGAGTTTTATCAAGATTATCATGACATACTGTGCCCGACAAAACTACTCCATCAGCATATTTTTCTAATAGATGACAAGCCCTTTCAATAGCCATTTTAGTATATTCATAATTAAGTCCCTTACCATATCTAATTGAAGCTTCACTTTTTAAATTTAATCTCTCACTTGTATATCTAATACTAATACCATTAAATATTGCACTTTCTATTAAAATATCCTTAGTGTTATCATCAACATCAGTATTTTCACCACCCATTACGCCGGCAATACATACCGGTTTTTCTCCATCAGTAATTACAATATCACTATTGTTTAATACTCTTTTTTCACCATCTAGCGTAATTATTTCTTCCTTATCTTTAGCAAGTCTAACTAAGATGTTATTTCCAAGTTTATCCTTGTCGAAGAAATGAAGTGGTTGACCAAATTCTAGCATGACATAATTAGATATATCGACAACATTATTAATTGGTCTCATGCCTGCTGAAATAAGTCTTCTTTTAATAAATTCTGGAGACTCTTTTATTTTTACATTTTTAACCATTTTTGCCATATAATATGGGCATTTATCCGTATCTACCTTCAAGCTAAAATGATTGCTAATATCATCTTTATCTTCACCATGATTTATATCTGGTAACGTTACTTTTTTAGATAAAATACTAGCTATCTCATAAGCAAAACCAATGTGATAGTAACAGTCATTATTTCTATGTTTATGAACATCTAATTCATAGATAGTATCATCTGTTTTTAGATATACATTTGCATCTGTTCCATTAGGTAAATCCGTTTCAATTTCGGCAATTCCTTTGTTATAATTTTCTTCATTTTTTTCTTCAAGTCCAAGCTCAAATAAAGCACAAATCATTCCGTTAGATTCTTCACCACGGATTACTCCTGCCTTAATTAAATTATCCCCAGGTAAAACGCATCCTGGTAATGCTACCAACACTTTGATACCTTTTCTTACATTGCTTGCTCCGCAAACAATTTGTGTCTTTTCTTTGCCAATATCTACAAGGCATACATGTAAGTGATCACTATTAGGATGATCTTTGCATTCAAGTACTTCACCAATAACTAAATTATCTATTCTATTTTTAATAACTTTTTCGACATTTACTCCAGCTTTTGTTATTTTAACTGCAAGTTCATCTAAATCTTCATTTTCAATATCGACATAATCTTTAACCCAATTTAAACTTATCATTAGTCGTCCCTCCTATCGAATGAAACTGTTTCACGCAAATCAGTTTGATAGAATGTTCTAATATCATCTATGCCATACTTTAACATAGCTAATCTCTCAGCACCGAATCCAAAAGCAAATCCTGTCCATTCTTTTGGATCGTATCCACAATTCTTAAGCACATTTGGATGAACCATCCCTGCTCCAGATACCGTAATCCAACCAGTATTTTTACATAGTGGGCATCCCTTTCCTTTGCAGGCAAAACAAGATACATCTGTCTCTACAGATGGCTCTGTGAATTGATAATAACTTGGTCTAAATCTTGTTGCAGTATCTTCTCCGAATAACTTTTTAGCAATGACATCAAAAGTTCCCTTTAAATCCGATAAACTAATGTTTTTATCCACTAATAGTCCTTCAATTTGCATAAATTGATGAGAATGCGTAGCATCGTCAGCATCCCTTCTGTAAGTCTTACCAGGGCATATCATTCTAATTGGTTTATTGCCGCCAGCTGCAAGCATTGTCCTTGCTTGAACAGGTGATGTTTGACTACGCAAAAGAATCTTTTCATCTTCGATATAAAAAGTGTCTTGAGCATCCCTTGCTGGATGTCCCTTTGGAATATTTAAAAGTTCAAAGTTATATTTATCCTCTTCAATTTCTGG
>JAEEZV010000080.1 GCA_016291995.1 Caryophanales bacterium | reverse complement strand
GTAGCGCCATTTGTAAGAGATAGTTATAATTGGTATTTAAATAAATATAAAAAGAGAAAATTTAAAAAAGCTGATTGTGAAAAATATGCTAAAGAAGATTTAAAGAAAGAAATTACAGATGGTGTACAGACATTCCAATATCAAATTAATTCAATGACTAATACTAATGGTCAAGCACCATTCTTAAGTGTATGTATGTATCTCGGTGAAACCGAAGAATACAAAGAAGAATTAGCCATGATTATCGAAGAAGTATTACTTCAAAGAATTCAAGGCATGAAAAACAAAGTTGGTGCATGGATTACTCCGGCATTTCCTAAACTTTTATATGTTTTGGAAGAAGATAATATCCATGAGAATAGTAAATATTATTATCTAACTAAATTAGCTGCTAAATGTACTGCTAAAAGAATGGTTCCAGATTATATATCTGAAAAAATAATGTTAGAACTTAAAAAGAATTCCAAAGGAGTAGGTGAATGTTATCCATGTATGGGATGTCGTTCATTCTTGACTCCCGATAGAACCTTTGATGTTGGAAATATTGCTAAAGCTAAGAATTATGATCCTAAAAAAGGAAAATATTATGGAAGATTTAATCAAGGAGTTGTCACAATAAATTTGGTAGATGTTGCCTTATCTAGTGAAAAACATATGGATGACTTCTGGAAAATTTTTGAAGAAAGACTTGAACTTTGCCATAGAGCCTTACAAATAAGGCATAAAAGATTAAGTAAAGCCACATCTGATGTCGCACCAATTCTATGGCAACATGGTGCTCTAGCTAGATTAGAGCCAGGCGAAAGTATTCATGAATTATTACACCATGGTTATTCGACAATATCCCTAGGTTATGCTGGATTATATGAATGTGTTAAATATATGACAGGACACAGTCATACCGATAATGGTAAAGGTAAAGAATTTGGCCTTAAAGTAATGCAATATATGAATGATAAATGCAAAGAATGGAAAGAATTAGAGAATATTGATTATAGTGTATATGGTACACCACTAGAGTCTACTACTTATAAATTTGCCAAATGCTTAAAAGATAGATTTGGTGTTATAAAAGGTATTACTGATCGTGATTATATTACTAATTCATATCATGTTCCAGTATTTGAAGAAATAGATGCCTTTACTAAATTAAAACTAGAAAGTGAATTTCAAAAATTATCACCCGGTGGAGCTATATCATATATTGAAACACCAAACTTGGAAAACAATCTAGATGTCGTAATGGAAGTAATTAAATTTATTTATGATAACATTATGTATGCTGAACTAAATACCAAGTCAGACTATTGTCAAAATTGTGGTTATACTGGAGAAATACTATTAGATGATAATTTAGAATGGTACTGTCCAGAATGTGGCAATAGAGATCATGCTAAACTAAACGTAGCTAGAAGAACATGTGGTTATATTGGCGCTAATTTCTGGAATAAAGGTAGAACACAAGAAATAAAAGAAAGAGTAATGCATATCGATAATAAGGATCTAAAATGAGATATAACAGAATAAGAAAAATGGATATATCCAACGGTCCTGGAATACGTGTATCCATATTTATGCAAGGATGTGCTTTTCATTGTGAAAATTGCTTTAATCCTGAAACATGGGATTTTGATAAAGGAGAAGAATTTACCGATGAAACTATCGCTACTGTCTTAGATTTATGTAGTGATGAACACATAAGTGGCTTATCTATCTTAGGTGGTGAACCAATGCATCCTAAAAACATTGGCGCTACCCAAAAGTTAGCCCAAGCATTTAAAGAAAAATATCCTAATAAAAATTTGTGGGTATGGAGTGGATACACTTTTGATGAATATTTAAAAGATAAAGAAGTAATGAAATATATTGATGTATTAGTAGATGGTAGATATATTGATAAACTACACGATTTTAGATTAAAATGGCGTGGTTCATCCAACCAAAGAGTAATCGATGTAAAGAAGTCATTAAAAAAGAAGGAGATTATATTATATTGTGAGTAAAATTAGAGGATTTAAAATAGCTAAAGGATGGGAAGATAAAGATATAAACCTTCCTGTAAGAAAAACAATGCATGCTGCTGGATACGATTTTGAATGTGCCGAAGATACAATAGTTCCTAGTTTTAAACCAGGAACGAATCCAACTTTTATTCCAACAGGCATAAAAGCCTATATGCTAGATGATGAAGTATTATATATATACAATAGAAGTTCTAATCCAAAGAAAAAAGGATTAGTCCTTGCTAACTCAGTCGGAGTAATTGATAAAGATTATTATGAAAACCCTGATAATGATGGTCATATTATGTTTGCTTTCTATAACTTTAAAGATGAAGATATTACTATCAAAAAGGGTGAAGCTATTGGTCAAGGTATCTTTAGTAAGTACTTTTTAGTAGATACTGATAAATCTGGTGGTAAAAGAACTGGTGGTTTTGGATCAACCGATAAATAACTAATCAAAAAAGATTAGTTATTTTTTTAAAACTATGATATAATTATTATGATAGAGGAGTTGGTTATATGAACAACGTAATAATTACTTTAGAAGATGGAACCAAAAGAGAATATCGTGCAGGTATAAAACTATCCGAAATAGTCAGTGATGTAATGCCAGAAAATGATGTTATTTGTGGTTATTTTAAAGGTAATGTCATTTCTTTAGGAGATACTATATCTAAAAGTGGAAAACTATATCTATATGATTTAAATACTAGATTGGGATGCAATGTCTATGAAAAAGGCCTTACATTCTTATTTAGAATATGTGCCCAAGAAATATTAGGTAGTGATACTAAAATAATTGTTAGAAATTCAATCGATAGAGGTGTATTCTTTGAAGTAGATAAAAAAGTAACTGAAGAGAATATTAAAGATATTAAAAAATTAATGAAAGAAAAAGTAGAAAAAGAAATCCCATTTGTTAAAGTAGAAACAACAATGAGTGAAGCACTTGCATATTTTAAACAAATAGGAAGAGAAGATAAAATTAGAACATTATTCTATGATAAAGATGGCTATGTAAAATTATATAAATTTGATGGAGTATATAATTATATATTAGGACATCTTCCTCATGATAGTTCAGTTCTTAAATATTTTGATTTAACTATTATTCCTGATAAAGGAATAGTACTTAGATATCCTACTATGTATGATAACGGAAAAATAATTAAATATACTCATCATGAACAATTCTTTGATAATATTGATGAATATCTTGAATGGGCTAAAATACTTAATATCAGTAGTATTGGTGAATTAAATGATGCTATCGTATCAAGCAAACCAGGTGAATTAATCAATTTATCTGAATCTATTCAAGAATACAGATTACAAGATATCGTTGCTAGAATTAAAGCTAAAGAAGGAGAGATAAAAGTTGTCCTAATGTCAGGACCATCTTCTTCAGGAAAGACCACAACAGCTAACAAACTATCATTGTATTTAAAGACAATGGGCTTTAATCCAATACCATTATCATTAGATGATTACTTCTTAGAAAGAGAAGAAACACCTCTTAATGAAAATGGTAAATACGATTTTGAAAGTCTTAGAGCAATCGATATCAAATTATTTAAT
>JAEEZV010000079.1 GCA_016291995.1 Caryophanales bacterium | reverse complement strand
GTATGGCATTGAGAGGTGTAAATAATGATAGAAGAGATTAAAACTTATGAAGAAAGAAAGAAAGAATTAATAGAAAAAGGTAAGGAAGATGGATATATTACCTATGAACATCTAGCTACAGCCTTAAAAGGACTAGAACTTGATAGTGATTCATTAGACGATTTATATAATAGCTTAATGGAGGCTAATATCCAAGTAGTTACTGATGAAGAACTTGCTGGTGGTGAAGATGATGCTAGTTCAGATGGTGGTATTGAAGATATCCTAAAAGATAGTACGTTAGCAAAAGAATTAACTATCAATGATCCTGTAAGAATGTATTTAAAGGAAATTGGTAAAATTAGTTTGTTAACATTAGATGAAGAGATGGAATTATCAGCAAGAATTGTGGCTGGTGATGAAGAAGCAAAGAATAAACTAGCTGAATCAAATTTACGTCTTGTTGTTTCTATTGCAAAAAGATATGTTGGTCGTGGAATGTTATTTCTAGACTTAATTCAAGAAGGTAATATAGGTTTGATGAAGGCGGTTGAAAAATTTGATGCTGGAAAAGGATATAAATTTTCAACATATGCAACATGGTGGATTAGACAAGCTATAACAAGAGCTATTGCCGATCAAGCAAGAACAATTAGAGTGCCAGTACATATGGTAGAAACAATAAATAGATTATCTCGTTTTCAAAGACAGCTTACTCTTGAACTTAATCGTGAACCAACGGAAGAAGAACTCGCTAAGAAGATGCATTTATCTCTAGATAAGGTAAGAGAAGTTATTAAAATAGCGCAAGAGCCAGTATCATTGGAAACACCAATAGGTGAAGAAGATGATTCACATTTAGGTGATTTTGTTAAAGATGAGAGAACAATGTCACCTGAAGAATATACTGTACACGAATTATTAAAAGACGAGATATCAGATGTATTACTTACATTAACTGAAAGGGAAGAGCAAGTATTAAGACTTAGATTTGGTTTAGATGATGGTAGTTGTAAAACTCTTGAAGAAGTGGGGCAGATGTTTGGCGTAACGCGTGAAAGAATTAGACAGATTGAAGCAAAAGCTTTAAGAAAATTACGTCATCCGTCTAGAAGTAGAAAACTAAAGGATTTCTTAAATGATTAAATTATCTCCTAGATTAAATGCAATAGCGGATATGGTATCTGAAGGAGCAAAAGTAATTGATATAGGTTGTGATCATGCCCTTCTTGATATATATTTATATCAAAACAAGATTTCTAATAGAATAATTGCTACAGATATAAATAAAAACGCATTAAACAATGCAAAGGAAAATATTAAGAAATATTTTTTAGATAAAAAAATAATTACCAGACTAGGAGATGGATTAAATCCACTACATGATGATGATATCAATACAATTATTATTTCCGGTATGGGAGCACATACAATTATCGATATTCTAAAAAGAGATAAAAATAAATTAAAAAATATTGAAACAATTATTATTCAAAGTAATACTAAAATAGAATTATTAAGAAAAGAAATATCTAAATTAAATTATCTTATTAGTGATGAAGATGTTATCTTAGATAATAATAAATACTATACAGTAATAAAGTTTATTAAAGGAAAGAAAAAATATAATAAGAAAGAGTTATATTTTGGACCAGTATTATTAACTAAGAATAATAAAGTTTTTAAAGATATGGTTAAAAGAGATTATAATAAATTAAAACAAGTATTATCTTTATTGCCCAAGAAAAGAATCTTTGATAGACACAAATTAAAAAAAGAAATGAGATTATACGAGAATATTGTATAATCTTTTTTATTGTTGCTATATACATATATTTGTGTTATTATGTTATTGTAGAAAGGAAGATAAAATGGAAAAAGAGAAGAGCAATAAAATATTAAAAATATTTTTAATAGTATTTATAATAGCAACATTACTATTAGGTGGATATATAGTATATGATAAAGTATTGCCACATAACAAAACTAATAGATCTAATAAGACAAATACTACTGAAAAAGTATCAAATACTGAAGATAAAGAGAATTATACTAATTATGAATCAACATACTTTGAAAGAAAAGTTGTTGTTATGGAGGATTCTGTTAACTTTAGAACTGAACCAACAACCAATAGTTCAGTTATAACAGCATTTGATACTGGCACACAATTAGGATTGATATCTGATAATGCTGGAACGGGTAATGGTTGCACCATATGGTATAAAGTTAAAGAAGATTATTATGATAATAATGACAGATTAAATAGTAGAGAAGGATATATATGTAGTGAATTTACTAGAATTAAGGAGTTTACTGCAGGAAATCAAAAAGTATATGATTTAACAGAAGATGAAAAATATTTTGATGAATATTTATACTTCTTTTTACCGCAACCTTCGGCAGGTCGTTTTAAAAAAACAATTGATAGTTTTTCAGATGATGATATATATAGTTATATATATGGATATTATTCAATATCATGTAATGGTGGAACATTAAAAACAGATCAAGAGAAAAATAACGAAGAATATACTGGCCAAATGACATATACTGTATCAAAAATAGAATTAGATGAATTAGTGTATAAAATGTTTGGTAAAACTGCATCAGAGTATTCAATTCCAAATGGTACTGGAAGATCTGGAGTTAGAAAAATTGATGATAACACTTATCAAGTCTTTTGGTTTGCAACTGGTTGGTCTAGTGATGATAGTACAATTAAGAGTGCTACAATTGATGGAAATAGTGCAATGGTAGAGTATGTATTAACAAAATATAGTGGAATAGATTATAGAGAACCTAATGGTAAACTGGAATTCTATTTGACTAAAAATGGCGATAACTGGAATGTTATGAAAATTAAATACACTGAAAAATAATACAATAATTAAAACTATCTTAGAAGTAAGATAGTTTTTTTATAATAAAAAAACAAGCATAAGCTTGTTTAATTCACGATGGTGACCCGTATGCGATTCGAACGCATGACCCTTTGATTAAAAGTCAAATGCTCTACCGGCTGAGCTAACGGATCATATTAGTGGTTGCCTCGGC